>JBOGZX010000506.1:0-2045 GCA_050697615.1 Gaiellaceae bacterium | reverse complement strand
ACCGCGCAGCGCAGCGGTGCGACGATCACTGGGCCGGTCCCTCTGCCGACGGAGAAGAACGTCTACTGCGTGATCCGCAGTCCGTTCAAGGACAAGGACTCGCGCGAGCACTTCGAGGTGCGCACGCACAAGCGCCTCATCGACATCCTCAGCCCCACGCCGAAGACGATCGACCAGCTGATGCGGCTCGATCTGCCTGCCGGCGTCGACATCGAGATCAAGCTGTGAAAACGCTGCGCGTTTTCAGAGGAGAGGATGGTGCGCGCTTCGCGCGCGCCTTGCCTTCTGCTCTGTTTTCTGCCCGGAAGACGGTCGCCGCATGAAGGGCATCCTCGGCAGAAAGCTCGGCATGACGCAGGTCTTCGACCCGGAGACCGGGGGAGTCACCCCGGTCACCGTGATCGCGGCAGGCCCGTGCCCGGTGGTGCAGGTGAAGACCCGCGACCTCGACGGCTACGACGCCGTGCAGCTCGCGTTCGACGCCGTCCAGGACCGGAAGCTCTCGAAGCCCGAGCTCGGCCACCTGGCGAAGTTCGAGGTCGGGGCGCACCGCAGGCTCGTCGAGTTCCGCGGCGGTCTCGACGGCGCAGTCGCCGGCGAGACCGTGACCGTCGAGGCGTTCGCCCCGGGCGACAAGGTGAAGGTCGCGGGAATCGGCATCGGCAAGGGCTTCCAGGGCACGATCAAGCGCCACAACTTCGGCTCCGGTCCCCGGTCGCACGGCTCGCACAACATCCGGAAGCCGGGCTCGGTCGGAGCGTCGGCGACCCCGTCGCGCGTGATGAAGGGCATCAAGATGGCCGGACGCATGGGCGGCAAGCGCGTCACCCAGCCCGGTCTGACGGTGCACGACGTCGACGTCGAGCAGAACCTGCTGCTCGTGAAGGGCGCCGTTCCCGGCCCGAAGAACGGCATCGTCGAGGTACGCGGCTGATGGCTCCCACCGCTCCCCTGCTCGACGCGACCGGCAAGGTCGCGAAGGAGATCCCGCTCGAGGAGAGCGTGTTCGCCGTCGAGATCAAGCCGCACCTGGTGCACGAGGCGGTGCGCGCCGAGGCGAACGCGCTACGCGCCGGAACCGCCGCCACGAAGAGCCGCGGGCTCGTCTCGGGCGGCCGGTCGAAGCCGTGGCGCCAGAAGGGAACCGGCCGCGCGCGTCAGGGCACGATCCGTGCGCCGCACTTCGCGGGCGGCGGTCACGCCTTCGCGAAGGTTCCGCGCACGTTCGTCCAGAAGGTCAACCGCAAGGCGCAGCGCTCGGCGCTTCGCTCGGCCCTCGCCTCGCACGTGGAGGCCGGCTCGTTCGCGGTCGTCGACTCGGCAGCGTTCGACGCGCCGTCGACGAAGCGCGCGAAGTCGCTCGTCGAGGCCTGGGGCAAGCGCACCCCGCTCGTGCTCGTCGCCGTCGACGAGGAGACGGCCCTCGTCAAGAGCTTCCGCAACCTGGAGCGCGTCGCGATCGTCAGCCCGGACGAGCTCGAGGTCGGAGCGGTCGTCTGGGCGCGCTCGCTGCTCGTCACCGAGGCCGCGCTCCCGATCGTGCAAGGGAGGGCCCTGTAGTGGCCCCCTCCGTCGGGACTCGCGCGCGTCAGGACGCTGCATCGCTCCGCCTCGAGGCGTCCTCGGTCGTGCCCGTAGCCTCCGGCTACGAACCTTCCCCGCGTCCTTTCGACGCGGGCGTTTCGCGGCTGCCGCGCACGATCCGCAACAGAGGTGCCCACTGATGCACGCGAGCCAGGTGATCCTCGCCCCGATCGTCAGCGAGAAGAGCTACCACGGCTCCACGCTGGGGACCTACACGTTCCGGGTGCACTCCGACGCGCACAAGACGCAGATCCGCCAGGCCGTCGAGGAACTCTTCGACGTCAAGGTGCAACGCGTCAACGTGATCACGGTGCAGCCGAAGCCGAAGCGCCGCGGCCAGTTCAAGGGTACGCGGCCGGGCTGGAAGAAGGCCGTCGTGCAGCTGCGCGCCGGCGACCGCATCGAGATCTTCGAAGGAGCACAGCTGTAATGCCAGTCCGCAGGTTCAAGCCGACCAGCCC
>JBOGZX010000505.1:0-5714 GCA_050697615.1 Gaiellaceae bacterium | reverse complement strand
CACGTGTCCTTGCCGATCCCCTCGACGAGATAGGGATGGACATCGCGCTCGTTCTTCGCCGTGTACACCGAGCCCTCCGGATCGGCGCCGACGATGAGCACCTCCGGCTTCCGCTCCTTGAAGAACTTCCCGACGCCGCTGATCGTGCCGCCGGTGCCGACAGAGATGACGATTGCGTCGAGATCGCCGCCCGTCTGCTCCCAGATCTCCGGCGCGGTCGTCAGGTAGTGCGCCTCCGGGTTCGACATGTTCGAGTACTGGTCGGGCTTGAAGCCGCCGGGAATCTCCTCTGCGAGCCGCGACGAAACCGAGTAGTACGACTCCGGCGAGTCGTGGTCGACCGCGGTCGGCGTGATCACCACCTCGGCGCCGTACCCGCGCAGCATCGCGATCTTCTCCTGGCTCATCTTGTCCGGCATGACGAAGATGCAGCGGTAGCCCTTCTGCGCCGCCGCGATCGCCAGCCCGGCGCCCGTGTTGCCGGAGGTGGGCTCGACGATCGTGCCGCCCGGCCTCAGCTTCCCGTCGCGCTCGGCGGCCTCGATCATCGCGAGGCCGATGCGGTCCTTGTTCGATCCGCCCGGGTTGAGGAACTCCAGCTTCGCGAGGATCGTCCCCGGCACGTCCTGCGACACCCGGTCGAGGCGGACGATCGGCGTGTCGCCGACGAGGTCGAGGATGCTCGGAAACGCGAGGGCCATCGGCCGGGGAAGCGTACCCCGGCGTCGTGTCAGTGGCGAAAGTGGCGGCGGCCCGTGAAGACCATCGCGGCCCCGGCCGCGCCGACCGCCTCGATCACCTCGCCGTCGCGGCGCGAGCCGCCCGGCTGCACGATCGCGGTGATCCCCGCCTCGAGCGCGACCTCGGGACCGTCGGCGAACGGGAAGAAGGCGTCGCCCGCGAGCGAGGCGCCGGCGAGCTCGTGGCCCTGGTCGCGCGCTTTCTGCACGGCGATCCGCACCGAGTCGACGCGGCTCATCTGGCCGGCGCCCACGCCGATCGTCTGCAGGCCCTTCGCGATCACGATCGCGTTCGACGAGACGTGCTTGCAGACCCGCCACGCGAACAGGAGGTCGCCCCACTGCGCCTCGTCGACCTCGCCGCACACCACCTGCATTGCGGCGCGGTCGTCGATGTTCCCGTCCCGTTCCTGCACCAGCACGCCTCCGAGTACCCGCTTCAGGTCGCGCTCGCCCGGCGTCTCGGCACGGCGCTCGCGGTCGCAGAGGATTCGCAGCGCCTTCTTCGTGCGCAGCGCCTCGACCGCCGCGTCGTCGTAGCCCGGCGCCAGCAGCACCTCGACGAAGTGCTCCGCGATCCGCGCGCCCAGCTCCGGTGAGACGGGCCTGTTGAGGACCGCGACGCAGCCGAAGGCCGACACCGGATCGGCCGCGAGCGCCCGCTCCCATGCCTCCTCGATCGTCGCCGCGACCGCGACGCCGCACGGGTTCGCGTGCTTGACGATCACCGCCGCCGGCAACGCGAACTCGCGCACGACCCTGCGGGCGCCCTCGAGGTCGGCGAGATTGTTGTACGACAGCGCCTTGCCGCCGAGCTGCTCGACCTTCGACAGCAGATGCCGCCGCTCGCCGACCTCGCGGTAGAACGCCGCGGTCTGGTGCGGGTTCTCGCCGTAGGAGAGGTCGGAGACCTTGCGGAAGGCGATCGTGAGGTGCTCGGGGAAGCGCTCGTGATCCCCGAACCAGCTCGCGATCGCCGCTTCGTAGGCGGCGGACTCGGCGAACGCCGCGCTCGCGAGCTCGCGACGCGTGTCGAGCGTCACCTCGCCGTGCTCGCGCAGCTCGGCGAGCACGGGCTCGTACTGGTCGGGGCTCGAGATCGCCGCGACGTGCGCGAAGTTCTTCGCGGCCGCACGCAGCATCGACGGCCCTCCGACGTCGATCATCTCCACGATCTCCGCCTCGCTCGCCCCGCGGCGGCCGGCGACGGACGTGAACGGGTAGAGGCTCACGCACACGAGCTCGAACGTCTCGATCCCGTGCTCGGCGAGGGTGTCGGTGTCCTCGGCCAGGTCGCGGCGCGCGAGGATGCCGGCGTGGATGCGCGGATGGAGCGTCTTCACGCGTCCGCCCAGCATCTCGGGCGCGGAGGTCACCTCCTCGACGCTCGTCACCGTGACGCCCTGCTCGGCGAGGAATGACGCGGTTCCGCCTGACGAGACGAGCTCCCAGCCGAGCTCGGCGAGCCCGCGCGCGAGACGCTCGACTCCGGTCTTGTCCCAGACGCTGATCAGCGCACGAGGCACAGCTCTGACACCACCTCCGGCAGCAGCCGGTGCTCGACGGCATGGATCCGTTCGACGAGTGTCTCACGCGGCTCGACCGGCACGACCTCCTGCCGGATCACCGCTCCCGTGTCCAGTCCGTCGTCGACCTGGTGCACGGTCACCCCTGTCGTCTGGGCGCCCGCGGCCAGTGCGTCGTCGATCGCGTGCGCGCCCGGGAACGCGGGCAGCAGCGAGGGGTGCACGTTGACGATGCGCCCCGGGAAGCGGTCGAGGAACGGCTTCCTCAGCAGGTGCATGTAGCCTGCCGTGACAACGAGCTCGACGCCGCGCTCCTCGAGCCAGGTCGCCATCACCAGGTCGCGCTCGTCGCGATCGGGATGGCAGTCCAGCGAGAAGGTCGCCGACGGGATCCCCGCCGTGTGCGCACGCAGCAGGGCGGGGGCGGTCTTGTGGTTCGAGGCGACGGCGACCACAGGCAGCCCCGCGTCGATCAGCGCCTGCAGATTCGTACCCTCGCCGCTGACGAGGACGCCGATCACGCGATCCGCCCGATCTGGAGCTCGCCGGGCTCCGGCTCGGAGACGATGGCGCACCAGCCGATGCCGAGGTTGAAGACGCGCCTCGCCTCGCCGTCGTCGACGTGCCGGGCGAGCCAGGCGAACACCGGCGGCCGCTCCCAGGCGTCCCAGTCGAGCTCGGCGACCGTCCCCTCCGGCAGCACGCGCGCGAGGTTACCCTCGATCCCGCCGCCCGTGACGTGCGCGAACGCCTTCGCCCGGCCGCGCAGGACGCGTGCGACGTCCAGATAGAGGCGCGTCGGAGCGAGCAGGTCGTCGCCGTCGTAGTCCTCGATCTCGAGGATTCGACGCGCCAGCGTGAACCCGTTCGCGTGCAGGCCGGCGGACGCGAAGCCGATCACGGCGTCGCCCGGCACCACGGTGGAGCCGTCGACGAGGTCGTTGCGCGCGACGACGCCGACGCACGTGCCGGCGAAGTCCAGCTCGCCGTCGGCGTAGATGCCGGGTAGCTCGGCGGTCTCGCCGCCCACCAGGGCGACGCCCGCCTCGCGGCACACGGAGGCCGCTCCCTCGACGAGCGCCGCGACCTCGTCGAGCGAGATCGTGCTCGCGGCGACGTAGTCGAGCAGCAGCAGCGGGTCGGCGCCGCAGGTCGCGACGTCGTTGATGCAGTGCGCGGCGAGATCGGCGCCGCAGTCCGACAGCCGGCCGCGCTCCCGCGCGAGGGTCAGCTTGGTGCCCACGCCGTCGGTCGACGCGGCGAGCAGGCGGTCGGCGTCGAGCGGGTGGACGCCGGCGAACGCGCCGAAGCCGGTCGCGCCGGTCGACTCGACCGCCGCTCGCAACCGCTCGACGACCGAGCCGGCCGTCTCCAGCGACACGCCGGCTGCGGCGTAGCTCTGCACCCTGTCCGCCAGGACGTCGATTCTACGAGAGCGGCCGGATCGGCTACCCGAAGCGCTCGGCATACAGCTCGGGCCGCCCCTCGGGGCCGCCGGGCAGGAACCGCACGAGCGTCTCGCCGACCTGCACCGTGCCGTCGTCGGGGTCCAGCCCGAGGACCTCGGCGATCGCGCTCGCCTTCGTGGACGGCTCGTCCGCGCGCAGCTGCAGCTCGGTCAGATGCAGTGCCTCGTGCTCGCCCAGCAGGTCGTCGATCCACTCGCGGGGCGGGTGCACCTCCAGCCGGTAGCCGGCGTTCGTGGCGATGAAGGTCCGCCGACCGCCGTGCTCCTGGACGCGCAAGTTCCGCTGCGTCGCGCGGTCCAGCACCTCGTGGAACTCGTCCTCGTCCAACGACACCCCGAGATGGTCGACGCGCGGGATCCGCCAGTGCCCCGGCTGCACCACGACGTTCACGGCGCCGCGCTCCAGCTCGGAGAGCCGCAGCTTGAAGCCGTCGTGGTCGAGCTTGTCCCAGGAGACGCCCGACTCGACCGCGACGTGCTCGTCGCCGAGCCGCCCGTACCGCGCAACCAGGCCGAATCCGAGCTTCCCGATGTACCGGGCCTCCACGTCGCGGAGCTCCGAGGTGACGAGGTGGTAGTGGAAGAGGTGCACATCTCTAGTGTTCCAAGGGTCGTGGGTTCGCCGTCGCTTCTAACGCCGTGGAGCTTCGAGCCGCTGCAGATCGTCCCGACCGTGCTGATCGCGGTCCTGTACCTGCGTCGCACCCGCACGCTCGCCCTGCGCGGCCAGGCCGTCGGCCGCTGGAAGCAGACCAGCTTCTGGGCGGGCATCGCGCTCGTCGTGCTGGCGCTGAACTCCCCGATCGACTCGCTGGGCGAGCACAACTTCTTCTTCCTGCACATGCTGCAGCACGTGATCCTGGGCGACCTCGCGCCGCTCTGCTTCGTCGCCGGCCTGTCGGGGCCGATCCTGCAGCCGGTGCTGAAGCTGCGCTACGTCGAGCGGCTGCGAGTGCTCACGCACCCGCTGGTCGCGCTGCCGGTGTGGGCGGTCGACCTGTACCTCTGGCACGTCCCGCTCATGTACGACGGCGCGCTCCACCACGACTCGGTGCACGCGCTCGAGCACTTCCTCTTCTTCTCGTGCGGCTGCCTGATCTGGGAGCCGGTCGTCGAGACGCTGCCCGCGCCCGCCTGGTTCGGAACGGGGGTGAAGATCGGCTTCATCTTCTCCGTCCGGATCTTCGAGACGATCCTCGGCAACGTGTTCATCTGGTCGAGCTCGCAGTTCTACGGCGTCTACCGCCACGCGCCGGAGTGGGGGATCACGCCGGTGCACGACCTCAACCTCGGCGGGATCGTGATGATGGGCGAGGGCTCGATCGTCACCCTCGCGGTGCTCGTGTGGCTGTTCCTGCGCCTGGCCGCCGAGGGAGAGCTGCGTCAGCGGCTGATCGAGGAGGGGTTCGACCCACGCCAGGTGCGCCGTGCGGTGCGGTACGGGCGCGCGAACGACCTCTGGGCGTCGCGCTCCCTGCCGACGCAGTCGTCCTGAACGGGCGCAGGCAGGCGTCAGACCGTCTCGAAGCGCAGCTTCGCGGCGTCGTTCGGCACACGGGTCGGGTACTCGCGCGTCAGGCAGGCGCGGCAGAGCGTCTGCTTCGGACGGCGTGTCGAGGCCTGCAGGCCGTCGAGCGAGAGATACGCGAGGCTGGTGGCGCCGATCGCCGCGCGAACCTCCTCGACCGTCGAGTGCGCAGCGATCATCTCGTCCTCGGAGGCGAGGTCGATGCCGTAGTAACACGGTGACACGACCGGCGGCGACGAGATCCGCACGTGCACCTCGGCCGCGCCCGCCTCGAACAGCATCGCCACGATCTGCCGCGTCGTCGAGCCGCGCACGATCGAGTCGTCGACGACGACGAGCCGCTTCCCCTCGACCTCCGCGAGCGGATTGAACTTCATCCGGATGCCCTGCTCGCGCATGCCCTGCTCGGGCTGGATGAACGTCCGCCCGACGTAGCGGTTCTTGATCAGCCC
>JBOGZX010000504.1:0-3843 GCA_050697615.1 Gaiellaceae bacterium | reverse complement strand
CTAGACCCTATGGAGTCTGTGTAGCCGCGAGGCTTTGAGGGCCGGACACTTCGTGCGTGCGGGGGTTTGTCTGGCCGGAGACGGGCTCCGGCTGACCCCGGACGAAGGAGGTCCGGCCATGTTGGAGACGATGACGTACGTGGGCCTTGATGTCCACGCCCGCTCGACGCACGCGGCGGCGATCGACGTCGCGACCGGCGAGCTGCGCCGCGCGCGTTTCGGTAGCGGCTGCGAGGAGGTGATCGGCTGGCTGCGGTCGTTGCCGCAGCCGCTCAGGGGCTGCTATGAGGCCGGCCCGACCGGCTATGGCCTGTATCGCGCCGCGGTCGCCGCCGATCTTTCCGTCGAGGTGATCGCGCCGTCGAAGACGCCGCGTGCGCCCGGCGATCGGGTCAAGAGCGACCGCAAAGACGCCGAGTTGCTGGCGCGGCTGCTGCTCGCGGGTCAGCTGCAGGCGGTGACGGTGCCACCGCCGCCGGTCGAGGCGGCCCGGCATCTCGCTCGTGGGCGTGAGCAGGTGCGAGGCGATCTGATGCGTTGCCGCCATCGCGTCTCCAAGCTGCTTTTGCTCCATGGCCGTGTCTACGGGGGCGGCGCGTGGACAAAGACGCACCGGCGTTGGCTCGCCCAGCAGCGCTTCGATCAGCCGGCGGCCGAGCTCGCTTTCCTGGACGCGCTCGCCGCCGTCGACGGGCTGGTCGCGCGCAAGGCCGCGCTCGACGAGCGGCTCTCGCGACTCGCACTGGAGGGCGAGTGGTCAGAGACCGTCGCCCGGCTGCGCTGCTTCCGCGGCGTCGACACCCTGACCGCGTTCGTGCTCACCCTCGAGATCGGCGAGTTTGCCCGCTTCCCACGGCCGGCCAAGCTCACCGGCTGGCTCGGCCTCGTGCCCTCGCTCGACCAGTCCGGCGAGAGCCGCCGCCAAGGCGCGATCACCAAGACCGGCTCCGGCTACGCCCGCCGACTGCTCGTCGAGGCGGCCTGGCACTACCTCGCCCGCCCCAGCGAAGGACCAACGATCGCCGCCCGCCGCGCCGGCCGGCCCGACCACGTGATCCAGATCGCGCTCCGCGCCGAGCGACGACTCCATCGCCTCTACCACCGCCTCCGCGAACGTCGCAAACCCGGCAACGTCGCCACGGTCGCCGTCGCCCGCGAGCTCGCCTGCTTCCTCTGGGCCGCCGCCGTCGCCGAATAACCCGACCACCACAGCCGCCTGCTCGGGCGGGCGCCGGGCCACACGCTGCCGGCACACGCGATAGCTCTATGGGCAACCCCGCAAAGGCCACGCCCGTTCCTAGACAGCGCACGCCGGCGACGCAAGCAGGGCCATGGGGTAACCAACCCCCGCATCATCAGACTGACCGCGAAGCGACGTCGTCGCAGCGCCCGACGCCCACCCGAACAGCACTCGCCCCCGTCACCGACTGGGCGATGCGGCACGGACCCTTGACAAATCTCCCTCCATATCAGAGCTTTGCGACGACGTGCTTGATGCGCGTGTACTCCTCCATCGAGTAGGCCGACATGTCCTTCCCGTAGCCGGACTGCTTGAAGCCGCCGTGCGGCATCTCCGACGTGATCGGCACGAGGTGGTCGTTGATCCACACGGCGCCGAAGTCGAGCTTGCGGGCCGCGCTCAGCGCGCGGCCGATGTCGCGCGTCCAGACCGAGGCGGCGAGCCCGTACCGCACGTCGTTCGCCCAGGCGATCGCCTGCGCGTCGTCGGCGAAGCGCTGGACGGTGACGACCGGGCCGAACACCTCGTCCTGGACGATCTCGTCGTCCTGCGAGACGTCGGCGACGAGCGTCGGCTTTACGAAGAAGCCGCGGTCGCCGTCCGCGGTGCCGCCGGTGAGCACGGTGGCGCCGCTCGCGCGCTCGATGAACCCGAGCACCCGCTCCTGCTGGTCCCTGGAGATCACAGGGCCCATCTCGACGTCCTCGCTCGACGCGGGATCGCCGACCTTCAGCGACTCGACCGCCGGCACGAGCGCCTCGAGCAGCGCGTCGTAGATCTTCGGGCCGGCGATCACCCGCGAGCCGGCGGTGCAGTCCTGACCGGAGTTCGAGTAGCCCGCGACCTTGATCCCCTCCGCGACGGCCTCGGGGTCGGCGTCGTCGAAGACGATCATCGGCGCCTTGCCTCCGAGCTCCAGGTGGACGCGCTTCAGCGTGTCGGCCGCGTTCCGCGCGATCAGCTTGCCGGTCGAGACGTCGCCGGTCAGCGAGACGAGGCCGATGTCCGGATGCGACACGAGCCGCTCGCCGGTCGGCACGCCGTCGCCCGTCACCACCTGCAGGACGCCGGCCGGGATCACGTCCTTCGCGAGCTCGACGAAGCGCAGCAGCGACAGCGGCGTCTGCTCCGCCGGCTTCAGGATCTGCACGTTGCCCGCGGCCAGCGCCGGGCCCATCTTCCAGATCGCCATCATCAGCGGGAAGTTCCAGGGGCAGATGCCGGCGACGATCCCGATCGGCTCGCGGCGGATCATCGACGTGTAGCCCCTGATGTACTCGCCCGTCGACTTGCCCTCGAGGTTGCGGGCGGCGCCCGCGAAGAAGCGGAGGTTGTCGGCGCCGAACGGCATCTCCTCGCGTGCGAGCGTGATCGGCTTGCCGACGTTGCGCGACTCGATCTGCGCGAGCTCCTCGGCGTTGTCGTCGATCACGTCGGCGAGCTTCAGGAGCAGCTCGGAACGCTCGCCGGGTGTGGCGTCGAGCCACTCCGGCAGCGCTTCCTTCGCGCGGGCGACGGTCTCGTCGACCTGATCGGCGCTGAAGCTGGGAACGTCGGCGATCGACTCGCCCGTCGATGGGTTGAGCACGTCCATGGTTGCCATTCGACACTCTCCTATTCGGTGCGCAGGATTCCGCTCTCGCTGGTGAGACGCTGCGCGAGCGCGACGGGGACGATCGTCACCGCCAGGATGATGAAGACGACGACGTTGACTTGCGGGAGCTGCTGGCCCAGCCGGATCTGGCAGAAGATCCAGATCGGCAGGGTGTTGTTGGCGCCGGCCGTGAACGTGGTCACGATCACCTCGTCGAACGAGAGGGCGAACGCAAGTAGCGCCCCGGACACGAGCGCGGTCGAGATCGACGGGAACGTGACGTGCCGGAACGTCTGGAAGCCGTCGGCGCCCAGGTCCATCGAGGCCTCGGTGAGCGATCCCGGCACGCGCCGCAGGCGCGCGACCACGTTGTTGTAGACGACCACCACGCAGAACGTCGCGTGCCCGATCACGATCGTCCAGAGGCCGAAGTTGAACTTCCAGAACGTGAAGTAGGAGTTGAGCGCCATGCCGGTGATGATCCCGGGCAGTGCGATCGGCAGGACGAGCAGGAACGAGATTGCCTCGCGGCCGAAGAAGCGGAAGCGGTGAACGCCGAACGACGCAGCGGTCCCGAGCACGAGCGCCACGCCCGTGGCGAGCGCGGCCGCCTTCAGCGACAGGCCGAGCGCCTGTTGCATGTCGCCGTCGTGGATCGTCGGCGAGAACCACTTCGTCGTGAGCCCGGCGATCGGCCAGCTCTGCACGTTCGACCTGTTGAACGCGTACAGGCAGATGACGACGATCGGCACGTAGAGGAACGCGAGCACGAGCGCGGCCCAGATGCGCAGCCCGATGCGGGTCCCGCGCGTCTCCACTACAGCGCCTCGAACGCGCCCAGCCGGCGCGCGATCAGCAGGTATGCGCCCATCACGACGACCGGCACGACGGCGAAGGCGGCTCCGAACGGCAGGTTGCTCGACTGGTTGACCGAGTCGTACACGACGTTGCCGATGAACTGGCTCGACGCGCCGCCGATCAGCACCGGCGTGATGTAGTCGCCGAGCGT
>JBOGZX010000503.1:0-6352 GCA_050697615.1 Gaiellaceae bacterium | reverse complement strand
CTCGTCAAGGGCGGCGCGCGCCCGCCCGCCGGCGACGCCTGACCGCGCACGAACGTGGTGGTGTCAGACACCAACGAGCAGTCGGACACCTGGTCCCGGCGTCCAGTGGCCGGCAGCGAAGGTGCCTCACACTCCTGTCGGCGCGCGAGCGCGTTCCGAGTGTCTGGGCGCGCACACGTGCCTGGCACGCATTTTGCGCTCGCCCGGGCGTCAGAGCTGCCACGAGCCTTCCCGCAGCACGGGCACCTCGCTGCCGTCTCGTGTCCGACCCGTAACGGCGACGTCGTTCGACCCGATCATGAAGTCCACGTGGATCGAGCTCTCGTTGATCCGGCGGTGGTCGGCCTCGCCGACCGCGATCGCGTAGGCGCTGCCGAAGGCGAGATGACTCGCCGCGTTCTCGTCGAGCAGCGTGTTGAAGAAGACGGTCCCCGTCTTGCCGATGCGGCCCTCACAGTCGACGAGCGCCACCTCGCCGAGCCGTGAGGCGCCGGCGTCCTTGGCGCAGCGGGCCCGAAGCGCCTCGGCGCCCTCGTCCGCGTCGATCTGCACCGCCCGTCCCTCCTCGAACCTGACCCTCAGGCCGCGCACCATGGTGCCGCCGAGGTCGAGCGGCTTCGTCGCGGTGACGACGCCCTCGGTGCGGCCCGGGTCGGGCGTCGTGAAGATCTCCTCCGAAGGCAGGTTCGGGTGGTGGACGATCCCGTCGACCGTGGTCGTTCCGGGGGCCTCGTTCGCGAAGTGCGACGTCGGCAGCAGCCCGACGGTGAGGTCGGTCCCGGGGCCCTCGAAGCGGAGTGCGTCCAGCCCGGCCCCGTCGAGCGCGGCCGCGGCATCGTGCAGTTGACGGAAGCGGTCCCGCCAGGCGGCGGCGGGATCCGGCTCGTCGAAACGCAGGACGTAGAGCAGGTCTTCCCACAGCTTCGCGAGCGACGCATCGGCGTGGAGGGCGGGGTACACGACCCGCGCCCAGTCCGGGGTCGCCCACGGAACCACGCACCAGTTGGTGGTCTTCGCGTTGATCACGCCGAACATCTCCGTCAACGACGGGAGCTGGTCGCGTCCGGCGCGCGCAGGGTCGACCTCGGACATGAGGCCCGGCGGCGTGACCGGCGAGATCGAGATCCGGCAGCCGTGTCCCTCGCCGAGCGCCAGGATCCGCGTCGGATACCACGGCGGCACGAGCTCGAGCGAGTCCTCGGGGGCGCGATTCGCGCGGATCAGCTTGACGAACGGGTCGAAGTACCAGGGATCGACGAAGCGTGCGCCGTGCGCGTAGCACTCGGCGGCGACTGCCCGTACCAGCCGCCGGCAGTCCGGCGCGGCCGTCACCAGCACCGACTGGCCGTGCTGGACGTTCGCCCCGACCTCCACGATCAGCTTCGCGTAGCGTTCGAGCAGCTCGTCGTCCATGGTCGCCCAACCCTACGCGCTCCGTCCGACCGGAACGCCTACACTGCGAGCGCACCGATTCGCCGTCACCCCTTTAACCCGGTCCCGTGAGGCCGGAAAGGAGTCGAATGTCACACTCTGCCGTCTCGCCGGCGTCGAGAGTCCTGCTCGACGACGAGGCCATCCGCCGGACGCTGTCGCGGGTCGCGCACGAGATCATCGAGCGAAACGACGACCTCGACACGGTCGCGCTGGTCGGCATCCACACGCGCGGCGTGCCGATCGCGCAGCGACTGCGCCGGCTCGTCGAGGAGCGCTCCGGCGAGGAGATCCCGCTCGGCCAGCTCGACATCACCTTCTACCGCGACGACGTCCACGTGCGAGACGGGCAGCCGCCGCGGCGACCGCAGCCGCTCGTGCGCGACACGAAGCTCGATTTCTCGCTCGAGGGGCGCACCGTGCTCCTCGTCGACGACGTTCTCTACACGGGCCGTACGATCCGGGCGGCCATCGACGCGCTGTTCGAGTACGGGCGGCCCGACCGCGTCCAGCTCGCCGTGCTCGCCGACCGGGGTCACCGAGAGCTGCCGATCCGTCCCGACTACGTCGGCAAGAACCTGCCTACCGCCCGCGGCGAGCGGGTGCAGGTCGAGCTCGTCGAGGTGGACGAGGTCGACCGTGTCCTGCTCGTCTCCGAGCGTGAGGAGGGCTCCGATGACTGATCTCCGCGTGATCGGCGGCGAGCTGCTGCCGCCCGCAGCGGCGCGGCGGCACCTGTTGTCGATCGCCGACCTGGGCTCCGACGACGTCGCCCGCCTGCTCGCCACGGCCGGCTCGTTCGCGCAGTCGCAGGAGCGGGAGAACAAGAAGCTTCCGACCCTGCGGGGCCGGCTGATCCTGAACGTCTTCTACGAATCCTCGACCCGCACGAGCTCCTCGTTCGAGCTCGCCGCGAAGCGGCTCTCCGCCGACACCTTGACGTTGAAGTCGACCGGATCGTCGGTCGACAAGGGGGAGTCGCTGAAGGACACGGCGCTGACGCTGTCGGCCTACGACCCGGACGTGATCGTGCTGCGCCACCCGGAGGTCGGGGCCGCCGCCTACGTCGCCGGGGTGACCCCGGCCCGGGTCGTGAACGCCGGCGACGGCAAGCATCAGCACCCGACGCAGGCGCTGCTCGACCTGTTCACGATGCGCGAGGCCCTCGGGCGGCTCGAGGGGCTGCATGTCGCGATCGTCGGCGACGTCGTCCACTCCCGCGTCGCCCGGTCGCTGGTCCCGGCGCTCCGGCTCGTCGGCGCGGACGCGATCCTCGTCGGGCCGCCCGCGCTGCTGCCGGAGGGGCTCGCGCCGACCTCGCACGAGATCGCCGCGATCGCGGATGCCGACGTCGTCTACGTCCTGCGGATGCAGCAGGAGCGGATGCTCGCCGGCGCCAACTTCGTCCCGTCGCTGCGCGAGTACACGGCCCGGTGGGGGATCACGCCGGAGCGCCTCCGGGCAGGTCAGCGCGTGATGCATCCCGGGCCGATGAACCGCGGCGTCGAGATCGACCCGCGGGTCGCCGACTCCGGCGCAGCGCTCGTCGTCGACCAGGTGCGCTCCGGCCTCGTCGTCCGGATGGCGGTGCTCTACGACCTGCTGACGACCGGCCCGGTCGCGGTCGAGACCGCGGTTGGAGTCGCGTGATGCTCGCCGGGCGCACAGGAAGAGCGAACATCGTCCTTCGCGGGGCACGAGTGCTCGATCCGGGCGAAGGCATCGACGCCGAGCTCGACGTCCGCATCGATGACGGCATGATCGCCGCGATCGGAGCGCGGCTCGACACGAACGAGCACCGGGTCGTCGAGGCGGCCGGGCTGACGCTCGCGCCGGCGTTCGTCGACCCGCACGTCCACCTGCGGACGCCGGGTAGGGAGGACGAGGAGACGATCGAAAGCGGCACCGCGGCGGCTGCCGCCGGGGGCTACTGCGCCGTCCTCGCGGTCCCGAACACCGACCCCGTCGTCGACGACACCGAGATCCTACGCGGGCTGCAGGCCCGGGCCGCCGCCGAGGCGAACGTGCCGATCGGCTTCCTCGCTGCGATCACGAAGGGTCAGGCAGGGGCCGAGCTGACGGAGATGGGCGCGCTCGCCGACGCGGGCGCCGCCGGGTTCACCGACGACGGCCGGCCGGTCACGGCGGCGGGCGTCATGCGCCGGGCGCTCCAGTACAACGCGATCACGGGTCGCACGATCGCCGTCCATTGCGAGGAGCCGACGCTCACACGGGGCGGCCACGCCCACGCGGGGCTGGTCGCGGACGAGCTCGGGCTCGGCGGCTGGCCGTCGCTCGGCGAGAGCCTGATGGTGGCGCGCGACATCGACCTGGCGGGCGACACAGGGAGCGCGGTGCACCTGATGCACCTGTCCGCCCGCGCGTCGGTCGAGCATCTGCGCCGCGCCCATGCCACAGGGGTCCGTGCGAGTGCCGAGGCGACGCCGCATCACCTCTGCCTCACCGACGAGGCGATCCGTACGCTCGACCCGAACATGAAGATGAACCCGCCGCTTCGCACCGACGAGGATCGCGGGGCGTTGGTCGACGCGGTGCGCGACGGTACGATCGCGGCGATCGCAACCGATCACGCACCACACGCGCCGGAGGAGAAGGACGCCCCGTTCGAGTCGGCGCCGTTCGGCGTGATCGGGCTGGAGACGGCCTTCGCGGCCCTCTACACCGAGCTCGTCGAGCCGGGCCTGTTGCGGCTCGAGACCCTGCTCGAACGGCTGTCGGCGGGGCCGGCGGCGATCTTCGGCCTCGACCGGCCGCGGATCGAGGTCGGCGCGCCCGCCAACCTGACGCTGCTCGACACCGCTGCGACCTGGCGGGTGGAGCCGAGCGCCTTCCGCTCGCGTTCGCGGAACTCGTGGCTCCTCGGCCGGCGGCTGCACGGCCGCGTGCGCCTCACGATCGCAGCCGGACGGGTGGCGTTCGAGTCGTGACCGCGGCCCTGGTGCTCGAAGACGGAGCGGTGTTCGAGGGAGACTCAGTCGGCGCCGAGGGGTTCGCGTTCGGCGAGGCCGTCTTCACGACGGCGATGAGCGGCTACCAGGAGGTCGCCACGGATCCCAGCTTCGAGGGGCAGCTCGTCTGCTTCACGGCGCCGATGATCGGCAACTACGGCGTCGACGGCGCCCGCTCGGAGTCGCGCCGGACGCACGCCCGCGCGGTACTGATGCGCGAGGCGCGCGGCCCGCACTGGACCGATTGGCTGCACGAGCAGGGCGTCGTCGCGCTCACCGGAATCGACACGCGCTCGCTCGTGCTGCACCTCCGCGAGCAGGGGGCGATGCGCGCCGCGGCCGTCACGGACGACCCCGACGTGGACGAGATCGTGGCGGCGGTGCGAACGCAGCCGGCGATGGCGGGCGCCGCCCTCGTGGCGGGCGTCTCGACGAAGGAGCGGTACACGTTCTCGGCCGAGGGCGGCGTGCGCGTCGCGGTGGTCGACTACGGCTGCAAGCGCTCGATCCTGCGGCGGCTCGCCTCGAGCGGCGCAGCAGTCGACGTCTTCCCGCACGACGTCGACGCCGACACGGTCGCAGGCTACGACGGCGTGCTGCTCTCGCCGGGGCCTGGGGACCCCGAGCCGCTCGCGACCGAGGCCCGGACGGTGCAGGAGCTGCTCGGCCGCACGCCCGTGCTGGGCGTTTGCCTCGGCCACCAGCTGCTCGCGCTCGCGACCGGCCGCGAGACCTTCAAGCTGCCGTTCGGCCATCGCGGGGCCAATCATCCGGTGCTCGACCGCCGGACGAGCCGGGTGCTCGTCACCTCCCAGAATCACGGCTTCGCCGTCGCCGCCGCCGACGACGACGCGGTCACGCACGCCTCGCTCTACGACGGCACGGTCGAAGGGCTCCACTATCCCGACGCGCGCGCCCGCTCCGTGCAGTTCCACCCGGAGGCGTCGCCCGGCCCGCACGATGCCGCCTCGATCCTCTCCGGCTGGGTCTCCGAGCTGAGGAGCGCCGCCTGATGCCGCGCCGCGACGACCTCCACTCGATCTGCCTGATCGGGTCCGGCCCGATCGTGATCGGCCAGGCCGCCGAGTTCGACTACGCCGGCTGCCAGGCGCTCAAGGTGCTGCGGGAGGACGGCTTCCGCACGATCGTCGTCAACTCGAACCCCGCGACGATCATGACCGACCCGGGCTTCGCCGACCGCACCTATCTCGAGCCGCTCGACCTGGAGGGCGTGACGGGCGTGCTGCGCCGCGAGCGCCCCGACGCGGTTCTGCCGACGATGGGCGGCCAGACGGCGCTCAACCTCGCCCGCGAGCTGCACCACGCCGGCATCCTCGCCGAGCTCGGCGTCGAGCTGATCGGCGCCGACGTCGACGTGATCGCCCGCGCAGAGGATCGGGAGCTGTTCAAGCGCGCCGTCGAGGGCTGCGGGCTGAAGGTGCCGACCTCCCGGATCGTCACCTCTCCCGACGACCTCGCCGGCGTGTCGCTGCCCGCCGTCGTCCGGCCCGCGTTCACGCTGGGCGGGCACGGCGGCGGCTTCGCCGACGATCCCGACCAGCTGCGTCGCCAGGTCGAGCGCGGCCTCTCTGAGTCGCCGATCTCGCAGGTGCTGGTCGAGGAGTCGGTGCGCGGCTGGGACGAGTTCGAGCTCGAGGTGGTGCGCGACCGCGCCGACAACGTCGTGATCGTCTGCTCGATCGAGAACCTCGACCCGATGGGTGTGCACACGGGCGACTCGATCACGGTCGCGCCGCAGATGACGCTGCCCGACGAGGCGTACCAGGAGATGCGCAACGCCGCGATCGCGGTCGTCCGCGCCGTCGGTGTCGATACCGGCGGCTCGAACATCCAGTTCGCGCGTCATCGCGAAACCGGCGAAGTGCGCGTCATCGAAATGAACCCGCGCGTCTCCCGCTCCTCGGCGCTCGCCTCGAAGGCAACCGGTTATC
>JBOGZX010000502.1:0-1728 GCA_050697615.1 Gaiellaceae bacterium | reverse complement strand
GACTCGATCCGCAAGGAGCTCGGCGATGACGACGGTTCCGCCGCCGAGGACTACCGCACCCGCATCGCCGAAGCCGGCCTGCCCGACGCCGTGCGCGAGCAGGCCGAGCGGGAGGTCGCGCGGCTCGAACGGATGGGCGATCAGACCGGCGAGTCGCAGATGGTGCGAACCTACCTCGACTGGCTGCTGGCCGTGCCCTGGGGCACGACCTCCGAGGAGCGCCTCGATCCCATCCGCGCTCGCGAGATCCTCGACGCCGACCACGCCGGCCTGGCAGACGTGAAGGACCGGATCGTGGAGTACCTGGCCGTGCGCAAGCTCCGCCAGGACCGCGGCATCTCGGAGGACAGGCGCTCGGTGGCGATCCTCACGCTGATCGGGCCTCCCGGCACCGGCAAGACGTCGGTCGGCGAGTCGGTCGCGCGGGCACTCAACCGGGAGTTCGTGCGCATGTCGCTCGGCGGCGTCCGGGACGAGGCCGAGATCCGCGGTCACAGGCGCACGTACATCGGCGCGATGCCGGGCCGGCTCGTGCGCGCGCTGCGCGACGCGAAGACGATGAACCCGGTGATCCTGCTCGACGAGGTCGACAAGGTCGGCGCCGACTGGCGCGGCGACCCCTCGTCCGCGCTCCTCGAGGTCCTCGATCCCGCGCAGAACCACTCCTTCCGCGACCACTACCTCGACGTCGAGCTCGACCTGTCGCAGGTCGTGTTCATCGCGACGGCGAACGTGGCCGAGACGATCCCCGGGCCGCTGCTCGACCGGATGGAGGTGATCCGCTTCGACGGCTACACGGTCGACGAGAAGGTCGCGATCGCACGCGGCTACCTCTGGCCGCGCCAGCGCGAGCGGAACGGCCTGAACGAGGACGAGGTCGACGTGACGGACGCGGTGCTCGAGACGGTCGTCAGCGAGTACACGCGCGAGGCGGGAGTACGGCAGCTCGAGCGCGAGCTCGGCAAGCTGCTCCGGAAGACCGCCACGAGGATGGTCGAGGGCGGGCTCGAGCCGCCGATCGCGGTCGATCTCGACCTGGTGCGCGACGCTCTCGGACGCCAGCGGTTCTACCAGGAGTCGGCCGAGCGGACGGCCGTGCCCGGCGTCGCCACCGGCCTCGCCGTCACGGGCACCGGCGGCGACGTGCTCTTCGTCGAGGCGACCTCGATGAAGGGCAAGGACGGCCTCCTCCTCACCGGGCAGCTGGACGACGTGATGAAGGAGTCGGCACGGATCGCGCTGTCGTACATCCGCTCGCACGCCGAGCAGCTCGGGATCGACGAGGAGTCGTTCGAGGACCGCTCGTTCCACGTGCACGTGCCCGCGGGCGCCATTCCGAAGGACGGCCCGAGTGCCGGCATCACGATCAGCACCGCGATCTCCTCGCTCCTGTCGGGACGCCCGGTGAAGCACACCGTCGGCATGACCGGCGAGGTGACGCTCCAGGGCCGCGTTCTGCCGATCGGCGGGCTGAAGCAGAAGGTGCTGGCGGCGCATGCCGCCGGGCTAACCGACGTGATCATCCCGGAGCGGAACCGCGCCGACCTGGACGACGTGCCCGAGGACGTGAAGAGCGAGATGTCGTTCCACCCGGTGATGACGCTCGACGAGGTACTCGCGCTGGCGCTCGAGCCCGCACCGGCGACACATGCGCTGTCGTAGCTGCGCCCCGATTCCCGAGGAGGTCCGCCGTGCGGCGGACCTCCTCGAGCGACGTTGGACGGTGTC
>JBOGZX010000501.1:0-4668 GCA_050697615.1 Gaiellaceae bacterium | reverse complement strand
TCGTAGACGTACGTCGTCACTACCGGGCCGAAAAGCTCCTCGCGCATCGTGCGGAAGTCCGCGTCGCGCGTCTCGATCACGGTCGGGTCGACGAAGTAGCCGCGTGAGTCGTCGTAGCCGCCGCCGGCGACGATGTCGGTCTGCGCGTGCGACTTCGCCTCCTCGATCGCTTCGCGCTGCGTCTTGAACGAGGAGCTGTCGATCACTGCGCCCATGTAGTTGCCGAAGTCGCTCACGTCGCCGACCTTGATCGTCGCGACCTCCTCCTGCAGCCGCCGGCGCAGGTCGGGCCACAGGTTCGACGGGGCGTAGATCCGGGACGACGCGGAGCACTTCTGCCCCTGGTACTCGAACGAGCCGCGGACGATCGCCGCGGCCAGGGACTCGACGTCGGCGGACGGGTGCGCGACGATGAAGTCCTTGCCGCCGGTCTCGCCGACGATGCGCGGATAGTTGCGGTACCGCTCCATGTTCGAGGCGACGGTGCGCCACATCCCGTTGAAGACCGGGGTCGAGCCGGTGAAGTGGATGCCGGCGAGGTGCGGGCTCGCGAGCGCCGCGTCTCCGATCGTCGCGCCGCTGCCGTAGACGAGGTTGATGACGCCGTCCGGCAGCCCCGCCTCCTGGAAGAGCCGCATCAGGTAATAGGCGGACAGCATCGCCGTGCCGGCGGGCTTCCAGACGACGGTGTTGCCCATCAGCGCGGGCGAGCTCGTCAGGTTCGCCGCGATCGCGGTGAAGTTGAACGGCGACACGGCGAAGACGAACCCCTCGAGGGGCCGGTACTCGAGCCGGTTCCAGATCCCCTGAGACGAGATCGGCTGCTCGGCGTAGACGCGCGTCATGAACTCCACGTTGAAGCGGAAGAAGTCGATCGCCTCGCACGCCGCGTCGATCTCGGCCTGATGCGCGGTCTTCGACTGGCCGAGCATCGTCGCCGCGTTGAGCGTGTCGCGCCACGGGCCGGAGAGCAGCTCCGCTGCCCGCAGGAACACCGCGGCCCGCTCCTCCCACGGCCACCGCGACCAGTCCTTCGCGGCCGCCGCCGCGGCGTCGATCGCCTGCTGGACGTGGTCGGCCGTGCCCTGGTGGACGTCGGCGAGCACGTGCCGCGTGTCGTGCGGCATGACGGCCTCGCGCAGGTCGCCGGTGGCAACGTCCTTGCCTCCGATCACGAGCGGGAGCTCGGGGCGCTCGTTGCGCATCTGCTCGAGGCGCAGCTGCAGCCGTGCCCGCTCGGGACTGCCGGGCTCGAAGCCGTGGATCGGCTCGTTGTGGCCAGGCGGGGGCCGGAAAATCGCGTGCGTGCTCATACCCGCTCCAGCGGCGGCGGAGCCGCCGCCTCCGCTCCCTGGTCGCCTCCGTCAAGCCTACGGCTCATGCGCTTACCTTACGGCCACGGAGCGGCGCAGGAGGTAGGTGGCGGTCACGAGCACCCACACCATGAAGCCCAGCGACGAGGCGAAGACCCCGTCGCGTGCCAGCGTCCAGGATGCCGCTCCCTCGACGACGCCGGCGGCGAGGACGCCGAGCCCGCCGACGACGCCGGCCTGCCCGAACCAGCGCGGGATCTTCCGGGCCTTCCACGCCGCGAGCGAGGAGCCGATGATCACGGTCGCAGCGCAGGCGGCGGACGGCGCGGCGTACTGCGGCGCATGCCCCACGACGGCCAGGGTCTGGAGCGCAATGAACGCGGCGCCGCCCAGCACGACCACGCTGGCGAAGAAGCCGTCCGGGTCGAAGCGCATCAGGAGCGCCCGGAGACTGGCGAGGAACCACAGGTAGGCGAAGACGGCGCCGGTGAAGAACGCGGAGGCGGTTTCGCGGTGGCCCGCGTCGACGAGCGCGGGCAGCGCGAGACCAACGTACACGTATCCGAGCGCCGGCAGCCTGGCTCGCGTCACGCGGCGACGCTACAACATCGTCTGATGAAGCCGACGCTCGTGCAGTACAGCGCTCCCGGGTGGGGCATCGGCGAGGTGTGGCTCGACGGCGCGCGCGTTCTCCACTCGGAGCTGCCGCGGCCACGTCCCGAACGGCCCGCGCGGGGCCGCACGCGCGGGACGCCCGAGTCTGACTGGAGTCAGACTAAGCGTTTGGCGTTCGTCGCCCGTTTGCAGGCATTCTTCGCGGGCGAGCGGGAGGACTTCCTCGGCGTGGACCTGGCCGTGGGGGACGGGTTCGCTGCGGACTGCGCCCTGGCTCTTCGAGCCGTGCCCCGCGGGGAGGTGGTCACCTACGGCGAGCTCGCCGCCCTCGCCGGCCATCCTGGTGCCGCGCGCGCGGTCGGAACGTTCTGCGGCCGGTGCGCGCTGTCGCCGTTCGTGCCGACGCATCGCGTCGTTTCGGCCACCGGCATCGGCTCCTACGGCGATCTCGGCGTCGACTACAAGCGCCGTCTCCTGGCGCTCGAAGATGTCGTTCTCTGACGAGCTCCGCGACGAGTTGGCCCTGATCGCGCCGCTACGCCGCTGCTGCCGGCTCGCCGAGCTGTCGGCCCTCTTCCACGCCTCCGGAGCCTGGCACCTGCGCGGCGGCGGCGTGGCGGTCCAGCTCGACCTTGCAAGCTCCGCGTCAGCCCGTCGCGCCTTCGCGCTCCTCCGCGACGCCGCCGTGCGCTCCGAGATCCGGACGTACCGCAGGCATGCATTTGACGGGGCGACCCGCTACCAGCTGCACGTCGAGGTGGACGGTCGCGCCCTGGAGGTGTTGCGCGAAGCCGGCGTCCTCTACGCCTCCGGCGCGCCGCTCGAGCGGCCGCCGAAGCGTGTTGTCGGCCGCTCGTGCTGCCGCGGCGCGTATCTCCGCGGCGCGTTGCTCGGCGGCGGCTCGCTCTCGGGCCCGCGCGATCCACACCTCGAGCTGCGGGCCGCGACCGTCGACGGCGCCCACTTCTTGACCGACGTCGCCGGCCGGGAGGACGTGCGGCTCGCGGTTTCCGAGCGGCGCAGCCATGCGGTCGCCTACGCGAAGGGGCGCGCGGCGATCGTCGACGTGCTCGCGCTCGTGGGGGCCGGCGACACCGCGCTCCGCCTGGAGGAGCATGCGGTGCTCGCAGCGACGCGGGCGCGCGCGAACCGGCTGGCGAACGCCGACGAGGCGAACCTGGTCCGAACCGCCCGCGCCGCGCACGCGCAGCTCGAGGCGATCCGCGCGCTCGGAGTGGACGCGCTGCCGCCGCACCTGGCCGAGATCGCGGAGCTGCGGCTGCGCCACCCGTCCGCGTCCCTGCGGGAGCTTGCGGCGAAGTCACGGCCGCCGATCACGAAGGCCGCCGCGCATCGCCGGCTGCGTGCCGTTCAGCAGCTCGCTGAATCCGATTTGCAATTGCTCTAGCGCAGCTGACATGCGCTTCCCCATACTCCGATTCGGCGGTCCGCACTCGGTCGGCGGTGAATACAGACCCCGTTCGCCGTCGCCATGCTTCGGGTGCGGTGTATCCGGAGGGGGAGGTCGTCCTCGGAGCTCCCTCTCCGGCCGCCACTGCCGTACACGTCGCCGATCGGTGATATAGCGTTCGCTGCCGTGAGCCGCGAAGCCTTCGACGACCTCCGGCAACGCCTCGCGGAGGTCTGCGACCTCCGCAAGACGGGCTCGCTGCTCGCGTGGGACCAGCAGGTGATGATGCCGAAGCGCGGCTCGGCTCTCCGTGCGGAGCAGCTCGCGACCGTCGGACGGATCGCTCACATCAAGTTCACCTCGCCGGAGCTAGGCTCGCTGCTCGACTCGCTTCGAGACTGGGGCGAGCAGCAGGACTACGACTCCTTCGAGGCGAGCCTCATCCGCGTGACCGCCCGCGACTGGGAGAAGGCGCGGCGCGTCCCGGCAGACCTGTACGCGGAGATCTCGCGCTCGGCCGCGCTCGCGAACCCGGTGTGGGTCGAGGCGCGCGAGAACAACGACTTCGCGACCTACCTGCCGGTGCTGCGCAAGAACCTCGACCTCTGTAAGCGCTACATCGACTGCTTCGAGGTCGACGACGAGCCGTACGACATCGTCCTCGACGATTACGAGCGCGACATGACGACCGCGCAGGTGCGGCGGGTCTTCGACTACCTGAAGGAGCACCAGGCTCCGCTCGTCAAGGAGGTCGCCGACCGCGGCGGCAACGAGACGCCCGGCGCCCGCCAGTTCCCGTACGAGGGCCAGAACCGGTTCGAGCTCGAGGTCCTGCACGCGTTCGGCTTCGCCGACGACGCCTGGCGGCTCGACCCGACCGTACACCCGTTCGCATCGGGCGCGGGCATCGACGACATCCGCATCACCACGCGCTACTTCACGCACAATCTGGACGGCCTGTTCGCGACCATGCACGAGTTCGGGCACGGGCTCTACGAGCACCAGGTCGACCCGGCACTCGAACGCACGCCGCTCGGATCGGGAGTCTCGCTCGGCATGCACGAGTCCCAGAGCCGGATGTGGGAGAACCTCGTCGGCCGGTCGCTGCCGTTCTGGCGCTTCTTCTTCCCACGGCTGGCCGGGTTCTTCCCGAAGACCTTCGGCCGCATCTCGGCCGAGGATTGGTACCGCGAGGTGAACTCCGTCGAGCCGTCGCTCATCCGCGTCGAGGCGGACGAGACGACGTACAACCTGCACATCATCCTCCGCTTCGAGCTCGAGCAGGACCTGATCGCGGAGCGCTTCCCGCTCGAGCAGCTGCCCGAAGAG
>JBOGZX010000500.1:0-7654 GCA_050697615.1 Gaiellaceae bacterium | reverse complement strand
GGACGAGCCGTGGGTCTACGACGGGCGGATCGTGCTCAAAGCGCGGCGTTCCTAAAGCTCGACCGCGATCCGGTCGTCAACGCGGCTGAAGACGAACGCGCCGAGCATGAGCGCGATCGCAGCTGCGACAACGAGATAGACCACTTCCGCGAGCCGCGGCGCGTGGCCCGACCACAGCGCATCGCGAACCGCAGCGATCGGCGGCGCGAGTGGGTTGCCCCACCGGAGCACCTCGAGCAACGTGCCGTGCGAGCGCGCCTTGTCGGGCAGCGTCGCGGTGTTCCAGAGGATCGGCGTCAGGAAGAACCACGGCAGGAGCGCCGCGGTGAGGATGTGCTCGATGTCCCGGAACAGCACGTTCACGCAGGCGACGAGCAGCGACAGCCCTGCGACGAGGCCCACCAGCGCCGCCGCCAGCGGGATCGCCACCCACACCGTCGACCGCGCCTCCGGCACGAAGACGAGAGACAGCACGATCAGGATTCCGAGCATCACCGCGTAGGTGACGGCCTGCGTCGCGACCATCGAGAACGCGATCAGCTGCCGTGGAAACCGCACCTTCCTGATCAGCTCGGCGCTGTCGACCATCGACCGCGAGGCCGACATCAGCGAGACCGAGAAGAAGCTCCACGAGGCGAGCCCGGCGAGCAGGTAGATCGGGTAGTGGGCGATACTGCCGTTCCCGAAGAGGATGCCCACGACCAGGTAGACACCGAGCAGGACGAGCGGGTTCAGGACCGACCAGAAGATCCCGAGCAGCGAGCCCTTGTACTTGGCCTGGAAGTCGCGGCGGAACAGATTCGCGAACAGGTCGCGGTAGCGCAGCAGATCGGAATAGACCGTCATCGACCCGAAGTAGTCTAGGGACGGCTCGTGCGGGCAAACACAGCCCTTACACCGCTCTTCTACCCTCGGCACCCGTGAGTACCGTCGCCGCCGTTGCGGCCCTTCCCGCTGCACTGCTCACCGTCTGGGCGCTCCTGCGGACGCGGTTCTCCCGCGGGCTCGAGCAAACCCCCGACGCGAGCCGCTGGCGCGCGGCCGCGACGCCGCTCGTCGGCGGCATCGGCATCTACCTCGGGCTCGGCACCGGCCTGTGGCTCGCGGTGCTTGTGGGGCCGCTCACGGCGAGCCGCCAGCTGATCGGCATCTTCGCGGGCGCGAGCCTGCTCTTCGGAGCCGGGCTGGTCGACGACGTTCGCAGCCTCCCGCCGGTCGCGAAGCTGGCGGCGCAACTCGGCGGCGCCGCGATCGTGCTCTCCACCGGCACGAACGTCGAGATCGTGCACACCCACTGGATCGCGATCCCGATCGGGGTGCTCTGGCTGATCGGGATGACGAACGCCTTCAACCTGCTCGACAACATGGACGGGCTCGCGGGCAGCCTGGCGGTCATCTCGGCGGCGTTCTTCGCGTCGTCGGCGGCGATCCAGAACGGCTCCAAGCTCGTGCTCGTCATGTCGCTGGCGCTCGCCCTCGGAGTCGCCGGATTCCTGCCGTTCAACCTCCGGCCCGGCAGGCGCGCTCTCGCCTGGATGGGCGACAGCGGCTCGCAGCTGATCGGCTTCACGCTCGCCTCGCTCGGGCTCGCGTCGAGCTACACCGTCGCGTCGTCGACCGTCGCCACGCTCGTGCTCCCCGTGCTCGTGCTCGCTGTCCCGATCCTCGACACGACGCTCGTGACGATCGTGCGCCTCCTGGAGGGACGCCCCGTCTCCCAGGGCGGACGGGACCACAGCTCGCACCGGCTGGTGTCGCTCGGCGTCTCCGAGACCGGGGCGGTCGTGCTGCTGGCGCTCGTCTCGGCGGCGCTCGGAGCGACGAGCCTCGCGTACGAGGCGTTCGGCAACGGGCAGGTGGCGGCCGTCGGCGTGCTGATCACGTTCGCGCTGCTGATCCAGTTCGGCACGTTCCTCGCCAACCTCGACCGCGGCCGCGCCGGGGCGCACAAGCGCTTCGACGTCTACGTCCGCCGGATCGCCGAGGTCCTGGTCGACGGCGCCCTGATCTCGGCCTCGTTCTTCGCCGCCTACCTGCTGCGCTTCAACGGCGTCGGCACGCCGAACCAGCGCCATTTCTTCCTGCTCAGCCTGCCGGTGCTGCTGCTCTGCCGCTACATCGCGCTGCTCGTGTTCGGGATGTACGCGGGCGTCTGGCGCTACGCGAGCGCCCGCGACGCTCTGAGAGCGTTCGCCGCGGTCGCGGTCTCGGGGGTCGCCGCGCTCGGGGTGATCGTGCTCACGCAGCCTCCGCTCGGCGACTTCTCGCGCGACGTCTTCGTGATCGACGTGCTGATCTGCTCGGTCGCGATCACCTGCGCGCGCTTCGCCGAGCGTGCGATCGTGCACGCCATCGACCTCGCGCGCCGCCGCGACGAACGGCGGGTGCTGATCGTCGGCGCCGGCCGCACCGGCCGAAGCCTGCTGCGCGAGCTACGCGAGACGTCGGGCGAGCACGTGGTCGGCTTCGTCGACGACAACGCCGCGATTCGCGGCCGGCGGCTGAACGGCGTCCGAGTCGTCGCCGGAACGGCCGGCATCGACGGCGCACTCGAGCGGACACGGCCGAACGTCGTGCTGGTGACGATCCCCGGCGCCCCCGCAGAGCGGCTGGACGCGATCGTCAAGGCGTGCGCGACGCACGAGGTCGACTGCCGGTTCGTGCGGCGCGACGTCGACGTCGACCCGCGCGTCGTGCTCGGCTCCGAGCTCACGTGACGGCCGCGGCCGATGCGCCGGCGAGGGTCGAGCGCTCGACCCTCGACCGGCTGCTCTCCGCCTACCCGCTGGTCGTCACCTTCCTGGCCCTGCTCATCCTCGTCGCATGGCAGACCACGAAGGTCGTCGCCCCGTGGGTCTTCCTCGACGAGCTGAAGTGGGCGCTCCTGTCGCGCTCGATCGCGCACACGGGACACGCGGCGCTCCGGCTCCACCCCGCGCCGTGGACCTCGCTCTACTCGTACTTCCTCGCACCGGCCTGGTGGCTCGGCGCCACCGGCCCGGGCTATGCCGCCGCCAAGTACCTGAACGCGTTCGTGATGACGGCCTCGCTCTTCCCCGCCTACGGCCTGGCCCGCCTCGTCGTTCCGCGCTGGCCCGCCTACCTCGCGGCAACGGCGACGGCCGCAATTCCCGCGCTCGCGTACTCCGGCGAGCTCGCACCCGAGCCGCTCGCCTACTTCTGGTCGACGCTGGTGCTCTACCTCGGCGCCCGCGCACTGCTCCGGCCCACGCGGTGGACCGTGTCGGCCGCCCTCGGATCGCTCGTCGTCGCGCCGTTCGTGCGGTCGCAGCTGATCGTGCTCGTCGCGGCAGGCGTCCTTGCCGTGATCGTGCTCGCGCTCACGAGCGGGCGGGGCCGGTCGACGCTCCGCGCCTGGACACTCGGCGAGCGCGTCGGCGCGGCGGTCCTCGGGATCGGCGCGATCATCTTCCTCGACGTCCTCGCGGCCCACCACTCGTACCAGTGGTTCATCGGCACCCACTACTGGCACAGGGCGTTCACCTACGGGCTGTGGGCGTTCGGGGCGTTCACGATCGGCCTCGGCGTGCTCCCGGTGCTCTTCGCGCTGGCCTGGGGACTCTCGGGCGCGGGCCGCGACCTCCGCGACCGGATGCTGCTCGGCGTCCTCGCGGGGTCGGTCGTCGCCTTCGGCGCCTACACCGCGGTCAAGGCCTCCTACATCTCGACCAACTTCGCGATCCGCGTCGAGGAACGGAACCTCATCTACCTGAGCCCGATCGTGTTCGTCGCGACCGCGCGGTGGCTCGTGGTGCGACGCCCGCGGCCGGTCCCGGTCGTGCTCGCGGCGTGCGCCGTCGGCTACCTCCTGCAGACGACGCCGTACCACGCATACGAGGCCTACTACTCCGACGCTCCCGGCTACTCGATCCTGCAGTGGCTCAACCAGACCTGGTACTGGACGAACACCGACCTGCACCGGCTGCTCTTCGGGGTCCTGATCTTCGGCGTCCTCTACGCCGCCGCGGTCTGGCGCGCGCCGCGTCTCCGCCGCCCGCGGCTGACGGCGGCGCTCACCGCGCTCACAGCGGCGATCGGCGTCGCCGTCGTCGGGTGGAACCTGACGGGCGAGATCGCCGCGGCGAACGGATCGGCCGCGCCTGCACGGTTCTACCGCTCCCTCCTGCCGACGCCGCCCGACTGGGTCGACCGCGAGACAGGCCGCGCGCGGACGATGTTCATCGGCCAGTCGCTCGGCGACTCCTCCGTGTTCTGGTCGCTCGAGTTCTGGAACCAGTCGATCCAGGACGTCTGGTCGGTCGACGCGAGTGCACCGCCGCCGGGCCCGGCCACGACCCCGAACTTCCTGCGCACCGACGGCGCCGTCGACCCGCAGCTGCCGATCGACTGGGTGCTCGCGCAGCCCGCGATCAGGATGATCGGCACGATCCGGGAGCAGGCCGGCGGGCTGAACCTGTACCACGTCCCTCACCCGATCCGGATCGCGAGCTTCGTCTCCGGGATCACGCCCGACGGCTGGATGCAGGAACGAAGCTCCTTCATCCGCTTCGCGCCGCGACCGCTCGACGGCACGGTGACCGTCTCCCTGTCGCGCACGGCCTCCTGCGGGGCGATCGCGCCGGGGCGGTTCACGTTCCGCGTCTCGAGCCTGCGCATCGATCCCAACGGACAGCCGGCCGCCGGCAAGCTCCAGAAGATCGAGCACGGCGTCGTTCGCTCCACTCCGTGCGAGCAGCGGACCGTGACGTTTCGCGCGCGAGCGCCGTTCCGGATCGACGCGAGCGCGGCCGGGCTGTTCAAGGCCGGCGACGGGCGCGAGCTGGCCGCCCAGGTCGGCTACTCGTTCAAGCCCGATCCGTCGAGCGGGTGATGACGGCCGTCGCGGGTCGTGCTTCAATCCGCCGATGCGCAGGCGGCTCATCGGCGCGGCGGCAGTGCTCGCCGCGTCCTGCTCGGCGGCCGGCGCCGCAGCCGGCCCCGCGGCTTCGCCTGCCCGCCTGATGTCGTCGGCGCTCGCCGCCGCACACGCGCAACGCTCCGTCCACTACGTCACCACCGCGACGATCAGGGGAGTCCGGATCGGCATCGTCGGCGACGCCGGAGTCGACCGCGGCCGGCAGCGAATCACCTACCGCCAGACCGGAGGCGCTGGCCGCGTGACGGTGATCGTCGTCGCGAACACCGCGTACATCCACGGCGACGCCTTCACGCTCGTGCACTACATGGGGCTCCCTGCCGCTCTTGCGGCGGCGCGGGCAGGCAAGTGGATCCTGGTCCCGCACACGTCCTCCGCGTTCAAGACGGTCGCGGCCGCTGCTCGCCTCGGCTCGGCGGTCGACGAGCTGAAGATGCCGCTGCCGCTCGAGAGCGCCGGCACCGCGACCGTGCGAGGGCAGCGGGCGACCGGCATCCGGAGCCGGTTCTCGCGCTTCGGCTACGACGTCACGGAGACGCTGTACGTCCGCGCCGCGGGCTCGCCGCTCCCCGTGGAGCAGGTCGGGCACGGAGCGAACATCGCGTTCAGCGACGTGTTCGGCGACTGGAACGAGCCGGTCGACGTGGCCGCGCCCGCGGGCGCCGTTCCCCTTCCCTAGCGCAGGGCGCGCAGGCGCTCGGGATGCTTGCGTACGAAGCGGGCGATGCCGGCCCAGTGCCACAGCGTGCGCCGCGTCAGCCAGCGCTTGTCGGTCTCGGCCTTGTGCTCGTGCCGGACGGTCGCCTGCGGGACGTACCAGCGCTCCCAGCCCGCCCGCATCGCCCGGTACGCGAGGTCGATGTCCTCGCCGTAGAGCCGGAAGCCCTCGTCGAAGCCGCCGAGCTCCTCGAGCATCGCGCGGCGCAGCATCAGGAAGCCGCCGAGCATCCAGTCGGCCTCGACCGCGCTCGCGGGCGGCGACTCGTCGAGGTGGAAGTGGCGGCGCTGCGGGACGACGAGGCGCAGCGGCGTGCGGCGCACGATCGTGCCGGCGATCGTCGGAAAGCGGCGGCGCGACGGCTGCCACGTGCCGTCCGGGAACACCATGCGCGGCCCGGCGATCCCGCAGCGCGGATGCGCCTCCATGAAGGAGCGCAGCACACCCACCGCGCCCGCCTCGGGGACGGCGTCCGGGTTCGCCGAGACGACGAACTCGGCCGCGGTCAGCGCCACACCGCGGTTCACGTTCGCGCTGAAGCCCAGCGGCTCCGGGTTGTGGACGGCCTCGATCCCCGGCGGCACCGAGCCCGGGACGTTCGCGATCACGACCAGCTCGTCGACCTGCGGCTCGAGTGCGGGCAGCGACTCCCGAAGCTCCAGCGGATGGCCGTGCGAGACGACGATCGCGGCCACGTTCACGCGAGCACCTTCCGGTACGCGTCGGCCGTCAGACGCGCAGTCAGGTCCCAGGAGAAGCACCGCGCACGCTCGAGCCCGGCGGCCGCGTAACGGCCGCGCTCCGCGAGAGCCCGTCGGAGCGCGCCCTCGAGGTCGCCGGCTTCCGCGTAGGAGCCGGCGTCGCCCGCGACCTCACGCAGGGCCGCGTCCGAGGAGAGCACGACCGGCGTGCCGCTCGCCATCGCCTCGAGCACCGGGATGCCGAAGCCCTCGTAGCGCGAGGGCAGCACGAGCGCCGCGGCACGGCGATACAGCTGCGCGAGCTCCGCCGGCGGCACCCAACCGCGCACGTCCGCACCGCCCGCGCGCAGCGTTGCGGCCAGCGCGCGCTCCTTCTCGGGCCCCACGACGACGAGCGGCCGGCCGACCGCCTGCGCCGCTGCGAGCGCGGCCACCGGATCCTTGCGCGCCTGGATCGCCCCCACGAACAGCAGGTAGTCGTCGTGGCCGCCGTCGCCGGGCCCGAAGGCGGGGTCGACGCCGAGCGGGGTGACGGTCACCTTCCCTTCCGCCAGCGCGTACAGCTCGAGCGCGTCGCGCTTCGTCCGCTCCGAGACCGCGAGCACCTGTCCGGCGCGCCGCGCGGAGCGCGGCACGAACGTCCTGAACGTGAGCCGGTCGAGCGCTCCCATCACGCTCGCGTCGCGCTCGAAGTGCAGGTCGTGCAGCGTCACGACGCTCGGCCCGGCGTACCCCAGCGGCAGCGCGTGCTGGAAGTGCGCGAGCTCGGGCCGCAGCCGCCGGAGCAGCCTCGGCAGCGACCACGCCATCCGCAGCTCCTGCGAGCGCGCAGCGAGCGCGATCGGCTCGACGCCTTCCGGCACCAGGTCGGGCCTCCGGGTAACCGCCGCGAACCGGAGGTCGGGCGCAACGGCCGGCAGCCGGCGCAGGAGGTTGAGCACGTAGGTCTCCTCGCCGGTGCGGTTGCGTCCGAGCACGTCCGCGTCGACGACGATCACGCGATCTCCTCGTACACGCCCCGGGTGCGGGCGGCCACCTCGTCCCACTCGAGCCCGCGCCGCGGCACCGGACGGACGGCCCGCGCGATCCCGTCCCGGATCGACTCGACGTCGGCCGGATCGACGCACGCGGCGTCGGCGCCCGCGATCTCCTCCATCGCCGAGCCGCGGCTCGTGACGACCGGGCAGCCGCAGGCGAGCGCCTCGGCAACGGGAATGCCGAAGCCCTCGTAGAGCGAGGCATAGACGAGGCAGCGCGCGCCGCGGTAGAGGCGGGCGAGCTCCTCGTCGCCAACCTCGCCGAGCCAGCTGACGTTCGCGGGCGGCTGCACGTTCCGCC
>JBOGZX010000499.1:0-1639 GCA_050697615.1 Gaiellaceae bacterium | reverse complement strand
CTGTCCGCCCTCGCTGCCGAGGTCGCTCTCGCCGAGCGGCAGACGTCGCTCGCCGTGGCGGCTGCCGCCCTCCTGCTCGCCGGTCTCGCAACCTACGCATTCGTCCTCTCGAGCTTCGACTTCCATCAGCTCCTGACCGGGCACGGCGACCACTGGATCGCGGGCGGCGCGCTCGCGATCGCGACGCTCGCCTGCGCGCGTGCGGCGGGCGCGGTCGACCTCTCGCCGTCACTCGCCGGGCTCGGGCACGTTCTCGACGACGCATCCTTCGGACTCTGGGTGGCGGCGGCGATCTGGCTCCCGGTGCTGGTGGTCGGGGAGCTCGTCTCGCCCCGCCTGGCCTACGACTTCCGCCGCTGGTCGGCGGTGTTCCCGCTCGGGATGTACGCCGTCTGCAGTCTGGCGGTGGGGACCGCGACGGGCATCGGCTGGCTGGGCGACTTCGGGCGCGACTGGATCTGGGTGGCGTTCGCCGCCTGGGCGGTGGTGCTGCCGGCGACGCTCGTTCGAGCCGTCGCGCTCGCGCGGACGTAGCAAGCCGGAACGCGCGACTACCGCCGGTCGCGGTGCCCGGTTGCGGGCGCCGGGCTCCACCCCCGCCGGGCGCGGCGGAGCGGCCAGAGAGAGGCCGCGTGGACAGTGAGCGTGAGGACGAGAGCGGCGGCAAACGCCGCTGCGATCGTGGTGCGAGGCAGAAGCGACGACAGCGTGAAGAAGAAGACGACGAACGAGAACAGGCCGAGCAGCAGCCCGCGAAGGACGCGGATCGCCGCCGCCGGCCCCTCGTTCCGCTGCGCGAAGCCGGCGAGCACGGCCGTGTAGAGCGGATAGACGGTCAGGAGGCCGCTGAGACGCGCGCCGAGCACGGTGGCGAGACCCGTGAGGAGCAGCAGGATTCCCGTCGCAACGACCGCCCGCGCGGGCAGCTCCCAGCGCGGCGCGAGCATCGAGGGGCGGGCCTCGATCTCCAGGTGCGGGAGCAGCCGGAGCGCGAGCACCAGCACGAGCAGCGACCCGATCGCGAGCGGGAGCAGCGGTACCGGCAGGTGCTGGTCGAGCGGCAGCGCCTCGGCCCCGAGCCCGACCGCGGCGAAGCAGAACGACCCCGCGAGCACCGATGCGGGCCACGACCGGCGGCGGGCGGCGCCCGCCCAGCCGAGGCAGAAGGCGGCCTCGCCGAGCGTCCCCGACAGCGAGCCGACGCCGGCACGCGCCGCGAACCGCTTCCCGTGCTCGGCGGCGAAGAAGAAGATCGTCGGCCCCGACATCAGCGGCAGGCCGACCAGCCAGCCGCTGATCGCGGCGCCGTACCGCCGCCCGGCAAGCGACGTTGCGACGACGATCGTCGGCGTCAGCACGAGCTTCGCCGCGAGCGTCCACACGCCCCAATCGTGCCTGCGCGCCCGACGGAGGCACGTCGGTCCCGGGACGGGTAGCGCGGGAGGACGTCCCCGCCGACCGACGAAGAGAAAATCGATGGGGCAACGCACGACGATGCAGAGCTCGGACGTCTTCCAGGGCCGGAGCCGCCTGGAACGGGTGCTCGTGCACGAGACGACTCCGCCCGACGACGAGCAGGGGTTGCCGGCTGTCGGTCACCTGGAGCAGATCGAGTCCGACCTCGCGGACGTCCGCGAAC
>JBOGZX010000498.1:0-1600 GCA_050697615.1 Gaiellaceae bacterium | reverse complement strand
CCGGCTGCGTGATGATGCGCGCCTGCCACCTGAACACGTGCCCGGTCGGGATCGCGACGCAGGATCCCGAGCTGCGTAAGCGCTTCCGGGGACGACCCGAGCACGTTGTCGAGTTTCTCTTCTTCGTCGCCGAAGAGGCGCGACGGATCATGGCCCGGCTCGGCCTCGCGCGTTTCGAGGATCTGGTCGGGCGCGTCGACCTGCTCGAGCCCGATCGCGCGATCGGCGAGTGGCAGTCGCGCGGGATCGATCTCTCGAGCGTGCTGCGCGTGCCCGATGTGCCGGTGGGGACGCCGCTGCGACGCACGGAGGCCCAGGCCTCGCCGCTGGCGGGCGCGCTCGACTACGAGCTGATCGACACGCTCGAGACGGCGAGCGTCGGTCGGACCTTCGAGATCGCCAACGTCAATCGCACCGTCGGCGGCCTGCTGTCGAACGCCGTCATGCGCCGCCACGGCGCACGCGGCCTGCCGGAGGGAAGCGTGCGTCTTCGCTTCCGCGGCAGCGCCGGGCAGTCGTTCGGCGCCTGGCTCGCACCCGGGATCGAGCTGACGCTCGAGGGCGAGGCCAACGACTACGTCGGCAAGGGGCTGTCCGGCGGCGTGCTCGCGGTTCGGCCGCCGGAGGGCGCGCGGTTCGCCGCCGAGCAGAACGTGATCGTCGGGAACACGGTGCTGTACGGCGCGACCGCCGGCAGAGCCTTCTTCCGCGGTCTGGCCGGCGAGCGCTTCGCCGTGCGCAACTCGGGTGCGGACGCCGTGGTCGAGGGCGTCGGCGACCACGGCTGCGAGTACATGACCGGCGGCTCCGTGGTCGTGCTCGGGCCGACGGGCCGCAACTTCGCCGCCGGGATGAGCGGCGGGATCGCGTACGTGCTCGACGAGCACGGAACGTTCGCCTCCAGGTGCAACCTGCAGCTCGTGGCGCTCCGGCCGCTGGGGCCGCTCGACGCGGAGAAGGTCCGCGACCTCGTCGCAGAGCACGCCGCCCGCACGGGCTCGGAGCTCGCGGCGCGCCTGCTCGGATCGTGGCCGCAGAGCGTCGAGCGATTCGCGAAGGTGCTGCCGCACGATCTCGCACGCGCGCTCGACGCACCACTCTCGGCCGGCGGCGTCGGCTTCGTCACCCGCGAGACGGAAGCCGCCTGATGGGCAAGATCCGCGGCTTCCTCGAGGTCGGCCGGCAGGAGGCGCCCGAGCGCGACCCGCGCGATCGCGTCGCCGACCACCGCGAGTTCGTCGGCACGCTGCCCCTCGTCGAGCTCTCGGCGCAGGCGGGACGGTGCATGGAGTGCGGCGTCCCCTTCTGTCACCACGGCTGCCCGCTCGGCAACCTGATCCCGGACTGGAACGACCTCGTCTACCGCGACCGCTGGCAGGAGGCGAGCGTCCACCTGCACCGCACCAACAACTTCCCGGAGTTCACGGGCCGCCTCTGCCCGGCTCCCTGCGAGGCGTCGTGCGTGCTCGAGATCGACGAGGGCAACGCCGTCTCGATCAAGCAGATCGAGCTGGCGATCGTCTCGCGCGCCTGGGACGAGGGCTGGATCGCGGCGCAGCCGCCGGAGACGCGCACCGGCCGGGCCGTGGCCGTCGTCGGC
>JBOGZX010000497.1:0-4393 GCA_050697615.1 Gaiellaceae bacterium | reverse complement strand
TCGGGGAGTGTGGGTTCGATTCCCACCTTCGGCACTAACATCCGAGGCCGAAGTCGAGGTCGTTCACAAGGTGGCGGAAGGCGAGGTCGATTGAGTTCCTCCCGTGCGCCTCGGGTGGATGCGCTCGTGCTCGACGCCCGGCAGCGTCAGAGCCTTGTCTGCGTCCGAACGCTGGGCAAAGCAGGGATGCGGGTGGCGACCGCAGATCGGCGACGAAGCGCGGCCGCTGCCTCTCGATGGGCTGCGACAGACGTACGCCTGCCCGATCTCGCGGATGGAGAAGCCGCGTTTGTGGCATCGATCGCGAACGCCGTGGAGCGCTTACGGCCACGAGTCGTGATTGCCGCGCATGACGGGACGATCGAGGCGTTGCGGTCACGTCGACAGATGATCGGTACGCCGATCGCGCTCGCCGACGACGAGGCCCTGGCGTGCGCGATCAGCAAAGAGCGGACGTACGCGCTGGCCGATCAACTGTCGATCGGTCGCCCGCGCACGACCACGGTCGAGTCGGCGCGGGAGTTGAAATCGGCTCTCCACGACGCTCCCCTGCCTCTGGTCGTCAAGCCGTCCCAATCGTGGGCGGCGACCGCCACCGGCGGTGTTCGCTTGCAGGCGTCCGTGGTGACGACACGCTCCGCAGCCGAGACAGCGGCAGCGCGGATTCTCGCCGCCGGCGTGCGTGTGTTGCTGCAGGAGTGGGTCGGCGGCCGGCGCGAGGCCGTATCGCTCTTTCGAAGGGACGGAAGGATCCACGCTCGGTTTGCGCAGGTCGCGTTTAGGATGAGTCCGCCGTTGGGAGGATCATCGGTGGTGCGGGAGAGCGTTGAGTTGCCCGCCGATGCGACGATCGCTGCGGAGAGACTGATCGAGGCGATGCGGCTCGATGGCTACAGTGAAGTCGAGTTTCGCCGCAATGCGGCGGGCGAGCCACTCCTGATGGAGGTCAACCCGCGCCTTTCGGCATCGGTCGAGGTGGCCGTACGTTCCGGCGTCGACTTTCCGAGAGCCGTCTACCGGTGGGCGGCCGGCGACGAGGCCGAGGAGGTCACGGGCTACCGCGTGGGAGTGCGGATGCGTTGGCTCGGCGGGGATATCCACTGGCTTTGGCGCACCCTCCGGAGCCAGGGCATGCCGGACAGCCTGCCCGCGTTGCAAGCAGGCGGGCTCTTCCTTCGCGACTTCTTTCGACCCGCGGCGTACGACTACCTTGCTCTCTCCGATCCGCTCCCTGCGGTCGTCGCTTCCGGACAGTTCGTTTCCGGGGGCGTCGGCACGATCGCTCGCCATGTCCACCGGATGCTCGAGCGCTGATGGCGGACGTCGTCGTGATCGGGGCAGGGCCATACGGCTTGGCCGTTGCCGCAGAACTGCGTCGACGCTCCGTGTCCTTCCGGATCTTCGGCAGGGTGATGGAGAGCTGGGAACAGCGGATGCCGGAGGGCATGCTGCTGAAGTCGGAGGGCTTCGCGTCCAACATCGGCACCTGCTCGAGCGTCCCGACGCTCGAGCACTTCTGCGCACGACACGGACACCCCTACGCCGACACCGGACTTCCAATCGCTCGCGGACTCTTCGCGGACTACGGCAGCTGGGTTCAGGCGCAGGTTGCCCCCGAGCTGGAGAGCGCGCGGGTCATCGCGATCGCGAGGGACGAACATCGTTTCATGATCGAGCTCGACAGCGGCGAGCGCCTACGGACATCGCAGGTCGTGGTCGCCACCGGGCTCCTCGGCCACGCATTCGTTCCCGAGCAGCTTGCACATACTCGGGCGTGCATCACCCACAGCTCGGAACATCGAACCTTCGACGATTTCGCCGGCCGCGAGGTCGTCGTCGTCGGCGCGGGGCAGTCGGCTCTCGAAACGGCGGCACTGCTACTTGCCAAGGCAGCCCTGCCGGTCGTACTCGCGCGAACAGCAGAGCTCGTGTGGAACACTGCACCCGGCGACCGGCGGCGCGCGCCCAGCCGGCTCCTCAGGCCGCAGAGCGGCATCGGCCTCGGCTGGCGCGCGCTCATCACCGAACGCGCACCGCAGGCATTCCGTCACCTCCCGGCGGCGACACGCCATTCATACGCATTCCAAACCCTCGGCCCGGCCGGCGCGTGGTGGCTCCGCCCGCGCCTCGAGGGTCGGCTACCGGTGTTGCTCGGCCACGAGATTCTCTCGACAGAAGGCGACTCCGACTCGGTCAGGCTGCGTGTCCTGAGCCGCTCGACGGAGCGCGTCGTCGAGACGGAGCGCGTCATCGCGGCGACGGGGTACCGATTTTCGCTCGGTCAGTTGGGATTCCTGACACCGGCGCTGCAGGCCCGAATCCAGCGTGCCGGCGACGGGCCATGGCTGTCTCGTTCATTCGAGTCGTCCGTTCCGGGCCTCTTCTTCGTAGGCTTCGCCGCCACGTCGATGTTCGGGCCGTCGATGCGCTTCGTGTGCGGCTCGGCCGTTGCCGCCCGAAGAGCTGCGGGTGCGGTGGCGCGAAGCGCGAGACGCGACCGGGGTGCACCTGCCTTCGTCTCGGCCACAGAGATCGCAGCAACGCGCAATGCCTGATCGACACACGCTCCGGAAGGAACACCCCGGGTATGCGGACGATCTGCTCGCACTCTGTTACCACGGTGTCAGCGATCGATGGGCCTCGCACCTCGCAGTGCGTCCCGCGGCGCTTCAGATGCAGCTCCGGCATCTGTGGAAGAAGGGCTACCGCAGTGTCACGTTCGACGAGCTCGTTGCGGAACGACCGGCGGGTCGCGTCGTTGCGATCACATTCGACGACGGCTACCGCTCGGTCCTCGACCACGGTTTGCCGATCCTCGAGTCGTTCGCGATGCACGCGACGGTTTTCGTCCCGACCGACTATGTCGAGCAAGAGCGGCTCGCCGACTGGCCTGGGATGGAGCCGTGGCTGACCCCTTCGCAGGAAGAGAACCTACGAATCATGTCGTGGGACGATGTCCGGACACTGGCGGCTGCCGGGTGGGAGATCGGCTCTCATACCCGTTCACACCGCCGTTTGCGCGGACTCGGCAGCAGTGAGCTCGATCGGGAGTTGCGCGGCTCTCGGCTCACGTGCGAGGAGCGGATCCAGGCGCCCTGCCGGTCGATCGCCTATCCCTATGGAAGCCCCGGAGTCGACCTCGACGCCGCGGCGGCGCAGGCGGCGGCCGCCGCCGGATACACCGCCGGCGCCACGGTTCCACGGCGCCTTGCGCCGGCCGAGGCGCTGCTGTGGCCGCGCGTGTCGATCGGCGCCGCCGACTCGCTGATGACGTTCAAGGCGAAAGTGTCTCCGCAGGTACGACGGGTGCGCGCGTTCCGGGCATGGCCGATGGTCGATGCGCCTCGAAGGATCGTGCGTGACCGCGCGCTCGCGAGGTCGGATGCTCAGCGAATCCGCTCTGTCGACGGTATCCGGTCGCTGACAGAAGCCCTGCAGGAGCAGGTGCAAGCGCAAGTGCCCCGCGAGCACAACGGGACAGCAGACTTCCCCCAGGCACCGCAGCCAGGTGCCTCTACCGAGGCCCGATGAGCCACCGCTTAGGTCGACGCGCGGAGCGGAGAGGGCATCGCGGTCCTGGGCATCGACGGCGCCGACGGCCGCCACCGCGGCGGTTCGCTGCGTGGGCGAGGAGAGTCGCGACCGCGACGACGGCGGCTGACTCCTTACGCGAGCGTCAGGGCCCAGATGCCGGCGATCGCGGAGACGCCGAGCGCGAGCCATGTCACGTAGTCGCCGAGCGCGCCGCTGTGGATCGTGTGCAGCGTCTCGACCGTGCCCTCGACCGCCGCGCGCAGCGGCCCGGGCACCACCCCTCCGAGGCGCGGCAGCCGGCGCCGGAAGAGCATGAGCCCTGCGAGAGCGAGCGCTGCGGCCGCAGATGCGGCCCCGTACGCGTAGCTGCCCGGCGAGAGCACCGCCTGCGGCAGCCGGCGCGGCGGCGGCGAGCTCCTGCCGTGCAGGATCTCGGCCGCGTACGCGGCGCGGTCGGTGTCGTGCCGGGCCGAGGCGAGCGAGCGCCCCGCGAGCGTCGGGACGAATGCGAGCCCGAGCGCGACGACGAGGAAGACGTAGGCGGGAAGCAGCAGCGGCAGCTGGCGCGGAGGCTCCTCGTCCTCGCCCGGCTCACCCTCGCTCGCGCGCTCCGCCTGCCTGGCGAGAAGCGGATCCCGCCGGGAACCGAGCCCGAGGAAGATCCTCGCCCCCGCCCTCGCGAGCGCCGCGGCGACGAGCAGCGTCCCGATCGTCAGCAGCGCGGGCACCCACGCGTAGCCGCACGCGACCGCGGCCTGCTCCACGAGCGCCTTCCCGAGGAACGTCCCGAACGGCGGCACCGCAGAGAGGCCCAGCGAGCAGAGCCCGAAACCGATCCCGAGCGGGATATACCGGCGGC
>JBOGZX010000496.1:0-3425 GCA_050697615.1 Gaiellaceae bacterium | reverse complement strand
GCGCCCTCGAGCGCCTCGCCGGGGCCGGACGCCGCCTCGACCGCGCCGCGCTCGACGGCGGCGGCGAGCGCGGCGGGATCGGGATCCCACCCGGCCACGCGGTCGCCCCGGCGCGCGGCCGCGAGCGCCACGGAGGCGCCCATCAACCCTGTTCCGATCACCGCGACCCGCACGCGCGCAGCGTAGTGCTGCGAGCCCCACACGACGAGCCTGGTCCGACTCGAGTCTGACTGGAGTCTGACGTCGAACCCGACGCTGCGCGTGCGGCCGCGGGGGTGTCGGGTGACGGAATGGACAGGTCTCGTCGCCCGCGGAACCACGCACTGGGCCACGCTTCGCGCGCTTTCTTCACCCTTTCGTGACAAAGGCGTGGGTCAGACCATTGTCTGACTCCAGTCTGACGCCGGGGGCAGTCTGCCGCGGGGCAACGACCGTTGCGATGCAGCGCGGGCTACGAACGCGGGGCGTGCTGCATCAGCTCGGCGAGGCGGAAGGCGAGGTCGAGCGACTGGCGCGCGTTCAGGCGAGGGTCGAGCAGCGTCTCGTAGCGATCCGACAGGTGCTCCTCGAGCACGTCGTCGGCGCCGCCGAGGCACTCCGTCACGTCCTGCCCCGTGTACTCGATGTGCACGCCGCCCGGCCAGACACCCACCTCCCAGCAGGACTGGAAGAAGCCTTCGAGCTCGTCCATGATCGCGTCGAAGCGCCGCGTCTTCACTCCGCCGGCCGTCCTGATGCCGTTGGCGTGCATCGGGTCGGACGCCCACAGCACGGGATGGCCTTCCTCACGTACCGCGCGCAGGAGCGGCGGCAGCGCCTCGCGCACGAGACCCGCCCCCATCCGCGCGTAGAACGTCAGCCGCCCGGGCACGCGCAGCGGGTTCAGCCGCTCGCAGAGCTCGATCAGGTCGGCCGCGGTCGCCGCCGGACCGACCTTGACGCCGATCGGGTTGTGGACGCCGGAAAAGAACTCGACGTGCGCCCCGCCGGGCTGCCGCGTCCGCTCGCCGATCCACAGCAGATGCGCGGAGCAGTCGTACCAGTCGCCGGTGAGCGAGTCACTGCGCGTGAGGCCCTCCTCGTAGTCGAGCAGCAGCCCCTCGTGGCAGGTGAAGACGTCGACCTCGTGCAGCCGCCGCTCGGCGGCGAGATCGATGCCGCACGCGGCCATGAACGCGAGCGCGCGCTCGATCTCCGCCGCGAGCAGCTCGTAGCGCCTGCCCTCCGGCGAGCTCGAGACGAAGTCCTTGTTCCACAGGTGCACCTGCGTCAGGTCCGCGTAGCCGCCCTTGGTGAACGCGCGCAGCAGGTTGAGCGTCGACGCCGACTGGTTGTAACCCTCGACCATGCGTCGAGGGTCCGGGATCCGCGCCTCCGCCGTGCGCGCCTCGTCGTTGACCATGTGGCCGCGGAAGCTCGGGATCCGCTCGTCGCCGACCTGCTCGAACGGCTCCGAGCGCGGCTTGGTGAACTGCCCGGCGATCCGCCCCACCTCACCACCGGCAGCGTCGCGCCGTAGGTGAGCACGGCCGACATCTGGAGCATGATCTTCAGCTTCTCGCGGATGCGCATGGTCGAGAGCTCGTTGAAGGACTCGACGCAGTCGCCCGCCTGCAACAGGAACGCGCGGCCCTCGGTCGCCTGCGCGAGGCTCTCGCGCAACCTGCGCGCCTCGCCGGCGAACACGAGCGGCGGGCTCTCCTTGAGCCGCTCGACGGCCGCGGTCGCCGCGGCGGCGTCGGGCCATTCGGGCTGCTGCAGCGCCGTCAGCTCGCGCCAGGAGTCGGGCGACCAGGCTTTCGAGGTGACTGCCATCGAGGCCAGTGTAGATCGCCGTTTCCTCTACCCTGGGTCGCCCCATGCGCGTCTTCTCGGGCATCCAACCGACCGGCGGCACCACGCTCGGCAACTACTCGGGCGGCTTCCGCCAGTACGCGGCGACGCAGGAGCTCGGCGACGCCTTCTTCTGCATCGTCGACCTGCACGCGATCACGGTGGCCTACGAGCCGGCGGATCTCCGCGAGCGCACGCTCGATGTCGCCGCGATGCTGTTCGCGACGGGGCTCGACCCGGAGCGGTCGACGGTCTTCGCGCAGAGTCACGTCGCCGCGCACGCGGAGGCCGCGTGGCTGCTCGGCGCGGTCACGAGCTACGGGCAGCTCGGGCGGATGACACAGTTCAAGGAGAAGGGCGCGAAGCAGGGATTCGTCTCGGCGGCGCTCTTCAGCTACCCGATCCTGATGGCGGGCGACATCCTGCTGTACCAGGCCGATTCGGTGCCGATCGGCGACGACCAGCGGCAGCATCTCGAGCTGGCGCGCGACATCGCCGAGCGGTTCAACGGCCGCTTCGGCACGCTCTTCACGGTGCCCGACGGCATCTATCCCGAGATCGGCGCACGCATCATGGACCTGCAGGAGCCCACCGACAAGATGGGCAAGACGGGCGGCTCCGAGCAGGGCACCGTCCGCATCCTCGACCCGCCGGATGTGATCCGCAAGAAGTTCAGGACCGCGGTCACCGACTCGGGCCGCGAGGTCCGCCGCGCGGCCGACAAGCCGGGCGTCTCGAACCTGATCGACATCCTGTCGGTCGCCACCGGCCGTGCGCCCGAGACGATCGAGTCGGAGTTCGACGGAGCCGGCTACGGCGCGTTCAAGGACGCGGTCGGCGACGCGGTCGTCACGCTCCTGGAGCCGATCCAGCAGCGATACCGCGAGATCCGCGACGATCCCGCCGAGATCCAGCGGCTGCTGGCGGTCGGCGCCGGGAAGGCGCGGGAGGCAGCGGCTCCGACGCTCGCCGGCATCTACGAGCGGATGGGGTTCGTCACCCTCTGAGTCGCCGCACCTCGGCCGGCTCGAGCTCGCGCCAGTCCCCCGGCTCCAGGTCGCCGACGCCGAGCGGGCCGTAGCGGCTTCGGTGCAGGCGCCTGACACGGTGCCCGACCGCCTCGAACATCCGCTTGACCTGTCGGTTCCGCCCCTCGTGAATCGTCAGCTCCACCACCGCGCCCCCGATCCGCCGCACCTTCGCCGGCGCCGTCTTCCCGTCGTCCAGCCGCACGCCGTCGGCGAGCTTGCGCAGGATCCCGTCCGTCGGCTGTGCCCAGAGCTCGACCACGTACACCTTGTCGATCTCGTAGCGTGGATGGGCGAGGCGGTGCGCGAGGTCTCCGTCGTTCGTGAGCAGGAGCGCGCCCGTCGTGTCGATGTCGAGCCGGCCGACGGGCACGACACGGCTCGGGTGGGCGACGAGATCCACGACCGTCGGCCGGCCTTCCGGGTCGCTCGCGGTGGTGACGACGCCTGCGGGCTTGTGCAGCAACACGTAGGCCGGCTGCTGCTCGGCGAGCCGCGCGCCGTCGAGCCGCACGTCGTCGCCGGGCTCGACCCGCGTGTTGAGCTGCCCGCGCTCGCCGTTGA
>JBOGZX010000495.1:0-8423 GCA_050697615.1 Gaiellaceae bacterium | reverse complement strand
GACGAGCGTCGTCGCAACGACGATCGCGGGAGTCAGCGCGAGCTTCGCGACGAGCGTCCACACCGGTCAGTGACGATCGCGCCAGGCGCGCCAGAGCCGGAGCGGCAGCAGTCCGACGAGCGGCGCCCGCCGGCCGAGGTCCTCGCGATCCTCCCGGTCGAGCGCGGCGGCGAACTGCTCCGCCTCGGCTGCACTGGCATACGTCTTCTCCCCCCCGAGGTGGCCGCAGCGTGCGCAGCTCCACGACATCGTCGCGCCGTCCGCGGTGAAGCGGTGGCGGTGGCCGAAGACGCGGCAGGCGATCACGTTTCGAGCTTAGGGATAAATGTTGACCGCTCGGGTAACGAATGCGCCATGGGCGTCGAGACCGCCACCGTCGAGACCAATATCCCCGGCCGGCTCGACCGTCTCCCGTGGTCGAAGTTCCACTGGCTCGTCGTCGGCGGCCTCGGGACGGTGTGGATCCTCGACGGTCTCGAGGTGACGATCGTCGGCTCGATCGCCTCGCGGCTGACGGAGAAGGGCAGCGGCATCCATCTCAACGCCGGCGCGATCGGCACGGCGGCGGCGATCTACGTCGTCGGCGCCTGCGTCGGCGCACTGTTCTTCGGCCAGCTCACCGACCGCTTCGGCCGCAAGAAGCTGTTCATCATCACCCTCGGCGTCTACTTCGTCGCCACCGCCGCGACGGCGTTCTCGTGGACAGCCTGGTACTTCTACCTCTGCCGCTTCTTCACGGGCGCCGGCATCGGCGGCGAGTACTCCGCGATCAACTCCGCGATCGACGAGCTGATCCCGGCACGCGTGCGCGGGCGTGTCGACCTGATCATCAACGGCTCCTACTGGCTCGGATCGATCGGGGGCTCGGCCGCCGCGCTCTTCTTCCTCAGCTCGATCTTCCCGAAGGACATCGGCTGGCGGATCACGTTCGCGCTCGGAGCCGTGCTCGCGATCTCGATCATGCTCGTGCGCCGGAACGTGCCGGAGAGCCCGCGCTGGCTGTTCATCCACGGCCAGGAGGAGGAGGCGGAGCGAATCGTCGCCGACATCGAGAAGGGCGTGGAGGAGGAGACCGGGGAGGACCTCGAGGAGGTCGACGACACGATCAAGGTGCGGCAGCGCGACAAGATCCCGTTCCGCACGATCGGCAAGACCGCGTTCAAGCTCTACCCGAAGCGGGCGATCCTGGGCATCGCGCTCTTCGTGGGTCAGGCGTTCATCTACAACGGCGTCACGTTCAACCTGGGCGACCTGTACAGCACCTTCTACAGCGTCTCGTCCGGGTTCGTCCCGATCTTCATCATCGTCTTCGCGGTCGGAAACTTCCTGGGGCCGCTACTGCTCGGGCGGCTGTTCGACACGGTCGGCCGCATTCCGATGATCGCGGGTACCTACCTCGGCTCGGCCGCGGTCGCGGTGGCGCTCGCGCTGCTGTTCAACGGGCACGCGCTCAGCTCGCCGTGGGCGTTCGAGGCGCTGATCTTCGGCACGTTCTTCCTCGCGTCGGCCGGTGCGAGCGCCGCTTACCTCACGGTCAGCGAGATCTTCCCGATGGAGACGCGCGCACTCGCGATCGCCTTCTTCTACGCGGTCGGCACGGGCCTCGGCGGGATCATCGGCCCGCTGCTCTTCGGGCGGCTGATCGCGACCGACGACCGCACCCTCGTGATGGTCGCGTTCCTGATCGGGGCCGGCGTGATGGCGCTCGGCGGCATCGCCGAGCTCTTCCTCGGCGTGCGGGCCGAGCAGGTGCAGCTCGAGGACATCGCGAAGCCGCTGACGGCCGAGGAGGCCGAGGAGGGCGCGCTGCCGGGCAAGGAGGGCGAGCAGACCGAGGGCGGTGAGGAGGACGACCGGCAGCGTCGCTGGCGTGAGCGCGAGGAGCGCAGGACGGCCCGGCTGCGGTCGGGGCGGCAGCGCTACCGTCCCGGCCCGGGGTCGGGAAGCAGGTTCTACTCTCCGGGAATGGTCGGGACGGCGGGCGCGACGAGGCAGTCGCCCCCGTCGCTCCTCGACCGCGAGGTCGACACGATCGCCGACGCGCTGGCAGACGGCGGCCCGATGCGCGTGGCCGAGCTCGCACAGCGCCTTTCCGCCGCACGATGGGGGCCCGGCCGTTTCCGCGGCGCCCTCTCGGAGGCGGTGGCCGAAGGTCGCATCCGGCGCCTCTCGCGGACGACGGTCGGCCCGCCCGAGTGATAGACCTGCCGGGAGCGATGGCGCGCCTCCCGGTCAAGAAGACGTACAAGCTGTTCATCGGCGGCGCATTCCCGCGCAGCGAGTCCGGCCGTACGCACGAGGCTCAGGGCCAGAACGTCGCGCGTGCATCGCGCAAGGACGTGCGCGACGCGGTGCAGGCCGCGCGCGGTGCTCAGCCGAAATGGGCGTCTGCGACGGCGTACAACCGCGGTCAGGTGCTCTACCGGATCGCCGAGATGATGGAGGCGCGGGCCTCGGAGCTCGCCGACGTCTGCGGCGGGAGAGACGAGGTGGAGCGGGCGATCGACCGCTGGGTCTGGTACGCCGGCTTCGCGGACAAGCTCGCGCAGGTGCTCGGGGCGTCGAACCCCGTCGCGGGACCGTATTTCAACTTCACGATCCCCGAGCCCACCGGCGTCGTGGCCGTCGTCGCCCCCGACGAGCCGCCGCTGCTCGGGCTCGTCTCGCGGATCGCGCCGGCGCTGACGGGTGGCAATGCCGTCGTCGCGCTCGCGTCCGAGACGCAGCCGCTCGCGGCGATCGAGCTGGCCGAGGCGATCGCGACCAGCGACGTCCCCGGCGGCGTCGTCAACCTGCTCACCGGCCGGCGGGCGGAGCTCGCGCCGTGGCTGGCGAGCCACATGGACGTGAACGCGATCGACGTCACCGGCGTCGCCGACCAGGGGCTGCGCACGGAGCTCGAGACGGCCGCGGCCGGGAACGTGAAGCGCGTCGTCGCCGGGCGGCCGGACGGACAGTCGCTGTACGAGATCTCCGCCTTTCTCGAGCTGAAGACCGTCTGGCACCCGATCGGCGTCTAAGCTCCCTGCGTTCGTGCCCGGGTCACGCCGTCTCAGCCAGCACATCTCCGAGGGCGACGGAATCGCGATCATCGCGTGCGTCGACGACGCCGGCGAGGCGCGAGACGCCGAGGAACAGGGCGCCAAGGCGCTCGCGATCGCGCGGCCGATCGAGGGGATACGAGCGACGACGCTGCTGCCGCTGCTCTGGATCGGAGCGGGTGCGCCCGTCGACGCCGACGCGGTCACCCTCCGGCCCGAGGACGAGCACGTCCACGGCGAGCTCGAGCCCGTGGTCGACGTCAGGGACGAGGACGAGCTCGCGCTCGCCCTCGAGGAGCGAGACCCGGAGATCTTCCTGCTGTCAGCAGGCGACGACGCCGACGGCGGCCCGCTCGACGCGGTGCTGGAACTGCTGCCCGACGTCCCGGCGGGCAAGCTGGCGATCGCCCGCGTCGACGTCTCCTCGCGCGACGAGGTGCTCGCGCTCGAACGCGCCGGGATCGACGCGGTGCTGGTGAGCGCGAGCGGGATCGGCCACCTGGTCGGCCACGCGCCCCTCGAGGTCTGACAAGGCAGAGCTACCATGGCGCTCGTGAGAGGGCTGCTCGCCACGCTGCTCGCGCTCGGCGCTTGCGCGCTGCTGGCCGCCGGCTGCTCCGGCGGCGCGAAGAAGGCCGAGGCCTCGCCCGCTGCTTCCGCGAAGCCGCGCTGCGCCCACCCCGCCGGCTGGCAGAAGCTCGCGAACCGGATCCACGCAGCCGTCTACTGTCCCGCCTGGCTGCCCGACCCGCTGATCGGGCAGATCGGAGGCCGCTGGAACAACATCAACTCGGTCTCGCCGGACCGCAGCTACCTCGAGAGCTTCGTTTGGCAGGAGACCGGCGGCGGAGCCGCGGGCGGCGAACTGCACGTCAACCTGCGCGCCTATCCGGGGCGCACGACGATCCCGACCTGCCGGACGGGCGGCGTCGACAGCGTGAACGTCCCCTGTTTCGCCGACCCCGGCCGCACGATCTCGGCCGGCGGGCTCACCGGCAGGCTCTACACGGTCAACCAGGACGCCGACGAGTGGCACGCGCTCCTGCTCTGGCGTGCGCGCGGGACGCTGTACACGCTCTCGGAGCACGTCGCGCCGCCGCTGACCTTCGACCACGTCATCCGGTATCTCAAGCACGAGCTCGGCGCACTCGTGTTGATCCGTCCGCGCCCGGCCTGATGAAGCTGACCCGCCGGCAGTTCGTCGCCGGCGCCGCTGCCGGCGCGGCGGCCGGCGCGGCGGGGATCTACGAGCTCGTCGACTCGTTCGCCGGCGGCTCGCCGCAGCGCGCGGCGGCGGCGGCCGCTCTGCCCGAGCAGCACCTGCTCGACGGCGTCCGGGTCGTCCGCTCCGACGGGATCGAGGTGCTCGTCCCGCCGCTGCACGACGAGATCCTGACGGCGAAGGTGGCGGTGGGGCGGAGTGACCTGCGCGCCGCGCAGGTCACGCTCGCAGGGGTGCTCGACGGCATCGACGCCGACTACGGCCCCTCGCCGGCCGGGGTCGGCGTGACGCTGGCGTGGGGACTGCCGTACTTCGAGTCGTTCGTGCCCGACGCGACGCGGCGGCTGATGCCGCACGACCGGCGCGCCGACAAGTCGGTGCTGCTTCCCACGAGCCGGTTCCCCAGCGACCCGTTCGACACGCGGCTCGAGGCCAATCACGTCGCGATCCTGCTCCGGTCGGACACGCGGGCGCACATCGACGACGCCGCGAAGCGGATCCGCGGCTCGAAGCTCTTCGAGCTCACATCGGTCAGGCGCGGATTCGCGGGCGGCGGCTTCGACGGGCAGCGCTCCCTGCCGAAGCGTATGGCGCAGGCGGCGCAGATCCCGGGCGCGGATCTGATCCCGGACACGGCCGAGCTGTTCCTGGGCTTCACCTCGACGCAGCGCGCAGGCATCGGGCCCGGACCGATCGCGAACTTCGAGACGCTGGGTTACGTCGACTTCCGCGGCAGCGACTACTTCCTGCACGGTACCCACATGGCGCTTTCGCACATCCAGGAGGACCTGGAGGCGTGGTACCTCAACTTCGACTTCGACGAGCGGATCGCGACGGTCTTCCGGCCCAACCTCGCCGTGCGGCAGGGGACGCAGACCGTGCGGCAGGGGTCGGCCGACGTCTCGACGGCCGCTGACGTGCACCGCGACTATCGGGAGTCCGGCCGTATCGGCCACAGCGCGTCGATCCAGACGACGTCGAGGCTGGTCGCCGACCACGTCGGGTCGGACGGGACGGTCTATCCGAAGGGCACCGCGATCCCGATTCGAGCGGATTTCAACACGCTCGACAATCCGTTCGCGTGGTCGAGGCGCGCCGACGAGGTGGGGGCGCTCTCAGCCGCGGGCGTGCACTTCGTCGTGTTCAACCCGACCGGCGACGACTTCTACCGCAACCGGATGGCGATGGACGGCGTACTGCCCGGCGGCAAGATCCCGTTCCAGCCGCGCGACCGGGGCCAGGGCTTCAACTCGGTGCTGTCGACGACCCACCGGCAGAACTTCCTGGTCCCGCCGCGCCGCCACCGCAGCTTCCCGCTGGCCGAGGTGTGACCGCGGACGTCGCTGTCGCCTTCAGGCCAGGGCGATATGGGTCGTGCCAATCCGACCGAGATCCGCTCCCTGCACGACGGCGACCGTGGACATCACGCCCGCAGTTCCGGCGTGTCGTCTCCGGCAACGTCTCGCTTCAGTCGAGCGGTGGCGGCACGGATTACCACGACGGGAGATTGTCGCCCACGCGACCACGGATGCGTTACGGTTTTTCGAACAGTCCAACACGTATGTGGCCCGCGGCTTCCCGCATGCTGGCGACCGGCCGGAGTTGTCCATGTCGCCGTCCTCGGTCCGATTCGCGACGCCTCGCTTCCGTCCTCTTCAGCTTCCGGCGGGCGGAGGCTTCTGCCGGACCAGGATCTCGTGCGCATCGGCGAGCCACTTCCGCGCCCGCTCGACGTTCGGGCCGTCGGGTGCGAGCGCGACCGTCTCGGCCTGGAGCTCGGTCAGGACGAGCACCGCACGGCGCGGATCGGGCGCCGTCAGCGCCTCCGCGATCCGCTCGGCCAGGCGCTCGGGCTTGTGGGTCAACGTTGCGGCGCGATCCGCGAGCCGCTTGTGCGTCGGCTGCCAGACGCGGTTCAGCGCGAAGACTATGCGAACGACCCGCGCCGCGTCGTCGACCATCCGCTCGAGGAGCGCCAGCCGATCTCCTGGGCGGAGCAGCGTCAGGAGGCCCGCAGGCGCGAACCCGCCCCACGTGAGGGCCGCATCTTCGATCCACGCTGCGGCCAGGTCGTCCGGGTAGTCGCGGAGGCGCTCCTGCCACTGCGCCAGCAAGCCCGACGTGCGTAGGGCGACGCCGTTCGCGAGCGCGTCGGCGGTCACGGAGCGCTCCCCAGCGAAGACGGCGTCGATCTCCGTCTCGGCGTGCGCGTGCGACCACCAGATCAGCTCGACGGGGACGCCGTCGCGGTAGCCCGAGACGCGTTTCGTCGGGGTGCCCCGCGGTCCCCACGTGCCAAGGTCGGTAACCCCGCAGGCGGCGGCGAGCGAGCAGCAGCTCGTCAGGTCGAGCTCGCCCCGCGTCACGTTCAGCATCTCGATGTCGGAGACGTCGTCCGCGACGTTGCGCGAGACACTTCCCGTCAGCACCACCTCCTCGACGGTCGTCGGCAGGGCGTTCGCGATCTCCTGCGCGACCGCGCGCAACTGGACGCTCCGGGCCGTCGCGGTCATGCGGCGACTGTATGCCCTACGAAACCGTCTGCGCGCCTTTCCGGTCGAGCGCCCGCGAAAGCTGCGCGCGCGACGTGATGCCGAGCTTGCGGTACGCGCGCTTCAGGTTCGCCTCGACCGTGCTGACGGCGACGAAGGCGCGCTCGGCGATCGCTCGGTTGGTGAGTCCCTCGGCCGCCAGCCGGGCGATCCGCTCCTCGGTTGCGGTCAGCTCGGACGGCGCACGGCGTGTCACGACCCGGGCGAGCTCCGCGCGCGCCTTCGCCGCAAGCCCGTCTGCGCCCGCGCGCTCGAAGGTCTCGAGCGCCTCTTCGAGTGCGAGCCGCGCACGACGCTTCTGTCGCCGACGGCGTTCCACGCGGCCGAGCTCGAGCACGGTCCGGGCCCGCTCGACCGGCATCTCCCGCTCGTGGTGCGCCAGCGCCTCCTCCAGTGCCGAGACCGCTCCGTCGAAGTCGCCCTCGGCGGCGAGTAGCAGGCCGCGGCAGCGCCCCGCTGCCGCACGCGCCCAGCCGCGGTCGAGCGCACTCGCCCGTTCCTCGAACGGCTCGAGCAGCGACGACGCAGCGGCGGCTCGGCCGAGCGCCGTCAGGGCCTCGACCTCGTCGGGCACGAACATCGACAGCACCGGATCGGTGTCTCCAAGCCCGGCGACCTGAGCGGCGAGCGGTCCGAGAACGGCGTCCGCGCCGGCCGGGTTGCCGGCGGCGAGCTCCGCCTGGCCCAGCGCCCAGCAGGGCCAGATCAGGCCGGAGCGCCACTCGAGCTCCTCGAAGAGTGCGATCGCTGCGCCGGCCGCGTCGCGCGCGTCGGCAGTACGACCCGCGAAGGCGGCGGCGAGCGCGCGAGCGCTCAGCGACATCGCCCGTGCCATGCGGTCGTCGAGCACCGTGGCGATCTCGATCGCGGCGGCCGCGAGGCGCTCGGCGCGGCCCCCGTCGCCCTGCCACAGGCACGACCAGACGAGGTACAGCGAGAGGAGCGGCACGTCACCTTCGCGTCCCTGCTCGAGCGCCTCGAGGCGGAGCAGGTCCAGGGACTCGACTGCCTCTCCAACCCGGCCGGTCCAGAGCTGCACGAGGCCGAGGATGAAGCGCGGCCTCAGCATGAGAGGGAGGGGCTGCGCGCCGTCGTCGCCCGCCGCGGCGCGCGCGAGCGATGCCGTCCGAGGGCCGCGACCGCAGAGAAAATCGACCATCGTCATGACCGCGATCGCCCCCGACAGCGTGGGCGAGCCCGCAGTGGCGTCGCGCCGCGCGCGCTCGACCGCCGCGTGCGCGTGCGGCTCTGCGCCCCGGAAGTCGGCGAGGCTGACGCGGTAGAAGGCGAGGTCGAGCTCGATCCCCGCCTGCAACGCCTCGTCGCCCGGCGCGGCGTGCAGCGCGGCGACGGCGTGATCGCGCGCGGAGACGAAGCTGTTCCGGCGCGCTTCGAGCTGGCCGAGGAGCCGCAGGACATTGGCGCGGAGCCGTCCGTCGGGCGCCCCGGAGACGGCCTCCAGGAGGAGCGTTCGAGCCCGGTCGAGATCGCCGCCGTCCGCGTGGGCGGCCGCGGTTGCGAGGAGCCTCGCGGTCCGTTCGCCGCCGGTGGGCGTCAGCCGCAGAGCGAGCTCGCCGAGCTCCGCCGCCGCGTCGGGCGCCCCACGCG
>JBOGZX010000494.1:0-2859 GCA_050697615.1 Gaiellaceae bacterium | reverse complement strand
GTCTGGTAGCGGTCGGGGTCGGCGAGCGGCTCGGTGATGTACGGCGGCAGCGGCGCGCGGCCCGCCGGCTCCCCCGTCAGCCGGATCCTCCACCGGCCCTCGCCCAGATGCTCGATCAGCTCCACGGGCCCGTACGTGCGCCCCGCGCGCAACCGGCGCGTCGGACGCGCGAGGGCCTCCCACACGTCGTCCTCGACGCGCTCGAGCAGCAGCACCTCTCCGTGTGGTCGGTCGATCGGGATGCGCGCCGGAACGACCATCGTGTCGTTGACGACGGCGAGCGTGTGCGGCGGCAGCGCCTCCGGCAACTCGCTGAAGACGCGGTGCGCCACCTCTCCGGTCGCCCGGTCGTAGACGAGGAGCCGCGATGCGTCGCGCCGCTCGGCCGGGTGCTGCGCGACCAGCTCCGGCGGCAGGTCGTAATCGAGCTCGCGGGAGTCCATCCGGTGCGGACGGTAGCTTCGGTTCATGCTCGAATCCCGTCACGACACCCGCAGCGAGGTACGCGACGCGCTCACCGAGGGGCTTCGCGAGCAGGCGGCGCCGATCTCCCGCAGGCTGGCCGAGGTCAAGGGCCTGTCGAACAACGCGATCCGCCGGCTCGAGAACCTCGAGGGCCTGATCGAGTCGGAGCGGTCGGCGCGCGTCGAGGACCTGGCGCTGATGGTCGACCTGCTCACCGAGGGGTGGCGGGCCCTGAATGCGCGCCTCGACCGGATCGAGGCGGCCCTGCAGGCCCAGCCGTCGAACGTCGTGCCGCTGCGCGAGAGCGCGTAGAGGTCTACCTCAGCGGCAGCACGAGCTCGAAGCGCGACCCCGCTCCCGGCTCCGAGCGCAGATCGATGCGGCCGCCGAGCGCCCCCGAGAGCTCTTTCGCGATCGCGAGGCCGAGGCCCGTGCCGCCGCCCGTCTCCGAGACGAACGGGCGGAACAGCCGCTCGCGCGCGGCCTCGGGGATCCCGGGCCCCGTGTCCGCGACGGCAACGTGAACGGTGCCGTTCCGCTGGGCGAGCTCGAGCGAGATCCGCCCGCCGTCGGGCGTGGCGTGGAACGCGTTCGAGAGCAGGTTGCCCACCACCTGGAGCACCCGATCGCCGTCGGAGACGATCACCGGCCGGGCGTGCAGCTCGCGGCGGTAGTCGATCTCCCGGCGCCGCGCCTCGTCGCGGTAGGTCTCGTAGGCCTGGTCGATCAGCGCCGCCATGTCGACCTCCTCGTTCATCACCGTGAAGCGATGGGTGTCGAGCTTCGCGAGGTCGATGATGTCCCCGACGAGACGTTCGAGCCGCGTCGCCTCCGCCTCCACCGTCTCGAGCGACGCCTGCCGCGTCTCCGGGTCGGGAATGAGCCCTTCGAGCAACGCCGAGACGTGGCCGCGAATCGCCGTGAGCGGCGTCCGGAGCTCGTGCGACACGGACATCAGGAAGTTCCGCTCCATCATCTCCACCTCCGCCAGCCGCTCGGCCATCTGGCCGAACCGCTCGCTCAGGTGGCCGAGCTCGCCCGGAGCCCGCTTCGGCACCGAGACCGCGTACTGTCCGGCCGCCACCTCGTCGGCGGCATCCGAGAGCTGCAGCACCGGCCGAACGACGCGAAGCGAGAGATACCAGGCGAGCAGAGCCGCGACCAGCAGGCCGAGGACGCCGGCGACAGCCAGCCGCTCGATCAGCGAGAGCACTCGCTTTCGAATGTCCGTCTTCGGGGTTGCGACGACGATCGCCCCGATCACCTGGGGCCCGAAGAACACCGGATTAGCGGCCGCGAGATAGACACGCCGGCCGGCGGGCGGCGTGAACTCGAACGTCAGCGACTTGCCCGACTGCCAGTCGATCGTCTTGACCGGCAGCACCTTCAGCCCCGTGATCTTCTGGCTCTGGCCCGGGAAGGGGTTGCCGCCGATGTAGTAGATCCGGTCGCCCGTCGCCTTCTCGAGGTTGGAGGCGGCGAGGATCGGCGGCAGGCGGTCGGTCGTCTTCCCGGTGGAGTCCTTGTTGCCGTAGCTCGCGGGCGCCGCCGCGGTATACAGCGCGGCGATGCCGTGGGACTCGCGGATCAGACCGGACAGCGTCTGGTCGTGCGCGAAGGTCTGGAACAGGTGGACGGCGATCAGCGTCGTGACGACGGCTGCGATCGCGATGCCCGCCAGGAAGACGAGCGGAAGCCGAACGCGCAGGGAGCCGAACGCGGCCATTGCGAGAGAACCTACGTCTTCGTCGTCTCTTTACGCGAGTTCTTCGCCGGGGAGACCTTGTACCCGACGCCCCACACGGTGACGATCGGCGACGCGTCGCCGAGCTTGCGGCGGAGCTGACGCACGTGCACGTCGACCGTACGGGTGTCGCCGGCGAACGTGTAGCCCCACACGCGCTCGAGCAGCTGGTCGCGCGTGAGCACGAGCCCGCGATGGTCGAGCAGCTCCCAGAGCAGGTCGAACTCCTTCGGCGCGAGCTGGATCTCCTCGTCGCCGACGCGTACCTCGCGACGCCCGGCGTCGATACACAGGTCGCCGTGGATGATCTGCTCGCTCTCGAGCTCGCGCCGGTCGGGCGTCGTGCGCCGGAGGATCGACTTGACGCGCGCGACGAGCTCGCGCGGGTTGAACGGCTTCGTCAGATAGTCGTCGGCGCCGACCTCGAGCCCAATGATCTTGTCGACGTCCTCGTCGCGTGCCGTCAGCATCAGGATCGGCACGTCGCTCGTCTGGCGGATGCGCTTGCAGACCTCGATCCCGTCGATGTCGGGCAGCATCAGGTCGAGCACGATCAGGCCCGGCATCTGGGCTCCCACCTGGGCGAGCGCCTCCGAGCCCGTCGAGGCGGTGCGGACGCCGTAGCCGGCGTTCTTCAGATAGAGCGACAC
>JBOGZX010000493.1:0-7906 GCA_050697615.1 Gaiellaceae bacterium | reverse complement strand
GATCAGGATTACGAACGCGATGTCGAGCTTGTACGACGGGTTGATGAACGCCGCCGAGATCTCGGTGGCGAGCCCGATGAGGATCGCGCCGGCCATCGCGCCGTAGATGCTCCCGACGCCGCCGACGATCACCGCGGCGAAGATCACGAAGAGGAAGAGCTCGCCGGAGGCGGGCGTCAGGTTTCCTTCGCTGATCCCGAGCACCGTGCCGGCAAGGCCTGCGAGCGAGCCGGACATGAACCACGTGCTCGTGGTGATCCGCTTCGTGTCGATGCCGCTCGTCATTGCGAGCGTCGTGTTGTCCGACATGGCGCGCATGCACTTGCCGAGGCGCGTCGCGCGCAGCATGGTGTGTACCGAGATCATCACCGCGGCGGCGATCGCCATCACGATCAGCTGGTTCTTCGTGAGCAGTAGCGGGCCGATGCTCTTGGCGGGCGAGATCGGCATCTTGAAGAACCGGACCTGCGCACCCCAGATCGAGTACTCGACGTTCAGCATGATCAGCGAGAGCCCGAACGTCACGATCAGGACGTAGTGGCTGCTCGTGAACCGGCGCGCGAACGGGCCGAGAACGAACGAGTTGATCACCACTGCCAGCACGCCCATCCCCATCGACCCGAGCACCAGCGCGATCCAGATGTCGAGGTGCAACACCTGGTTGTTGAGCACATAGGCCATGAAGCCGCCGAGCGCCATGAAGTCGCCGTACGCAAAGTTGACGTAGTTCGTGATCCCGAACTGCAGGCTCAGCCCGACGGCCGCGATCGCGAGCACCGACGCCGTGACGAACCCGAAGCCGACCGAGAGCCAGAAGAGCTGCACCAGGCGGCCGATGATCGGGCCACCGCGGCCGCCTGTCGAGAGTTGCGTCCTTAAACCGTACTAACCGACCTTTAGTGGGACTTTTCGAGCATTTCCGGTCGCGACCGCTCCGTGGGGCCCGGTTACGATCCTGTTCTCGTGCGCGCTGCGACCAACCGGATTCCGTCCCGGAGGCTGTCGACACAGATCCTCGTGCTGCAGCTCGCGATCGTCGTGATGGTCGTTGGCTGCGGGTTCGTCGCCTCCTTCCTCCGCGCGAGGCACAACCTCGACCAGCAGGCTGGACAGCGGTCGCTCGCGATCGCGCACGTGGTCGCGGTGACGCCGACGATCACGAATGCATTCTCCGCTCCGCATCCGGCGCGCATCATCGATCCACTCGCCGAGCGGATCCGACATGCGACGGGCGCCGCGTTCATCGTCATCGCGAATCGCCAGGGAATCCGCTACTCGCATCCCGACCCGGCGCAGATCGGCAAGTCGCTCCTCCACGACCCGGGCGAGCCGGTCGCCGCCGTGCTGGCGGGGCGGACGCAGGTTGCGGTGCAGACGGGCTCACTCGGACGCTCGGTGCGTGCCAAGGTGCCGCTCCGCGACGCGCGCGGCCGCATCATCGGCCTCGTTTCCGTGGGCGTGCTGGAAACGACCCTGGGTGACGCGATCGTCGACGAGCTGCCGAGCATCCTGCTGCCGTCGCTCCTCGTACTCCTCTTCGGCGCCCTCGGCGTCGCGCTCATCGCACGCCGCCTCGGCCGCCAGACGTTCGGGCTCGAAGCGGGCGAGATCGCAACGCTGGTCGAGCAGCGAGAGGCGATGCTCCACGCGGTCCGCGAGGGCGCGATCACCGTCGATGCAGCCGGTCGCGTGACGCTGCTGAACGACGAGGCGAAGCGTCTGCTCGGCCTGGACGACTCGGCCCTCGGCAAGTCTCTCTCCGAGGCGGTGCCGGCCGGCCGCGTCCGGGAGGTCCTGACCGGGCAGGTCGAGGGGCCGGACCAGGTGATCATCGCCGGCGACCGCGTCCTCGTCGCCAACCGCACGCAGGTCGAGATTCGCGGACGCTCCATCGGCGCGGTCGTCACGCTCCGCGACCGCACGGAGCTCGACGCACTCGTCAGCGAGCTCACCGAGGCTCGCGATCTCGCCGAAGCGCTCCGCGCGCAGGAGCACGACTTCCAGCATCGCCTCCATGTAATCAGCGGTCTGATCGAGCTTGGACGCCACGACGACGCCGTGCAGGAGATCAACCGCGCGTCGAGCCTCCACCAGGAGCTCGCCGGCTCGCTTGTCAACGCCAGCAGCGACCCGACGCTCGCGGCGCTCCTGCTCGGGAAGGCGTCGGTCGCGAGCGAGCGCGGTGTGAAGCTGCACGTGTCGTCCTTCCAGGACGTCTCCGAAGAGCTCGACGACGTGCAGGCGCTCGCGGCGATGCTCGGCAACCTCATCGACAACGCGATCGATTCCGCCGCACACGCCGGGGCAGGCGGCCACGTCGACATCTCGTTGACGGTGGAGTCGGGCGACCTCGTGATCCGCGTGCACGACTCGGGGACAGGAGTCAACCCGGCGCTGAGCGAGGAGATCTTCCGCGACGGGTACACGACGAAGGTCGCGCGCCACGGCCGCCGGCGGCGCGGCCTGGGGCTCGCGCTCGTCAGCCAGGAGGTGCGGCGGCGCGGCGGGCGCATCGCGGTCGAGAACGTGGACGGCGCGCTGTTCACCGTCACGATCCCACTGCGCGCGCACAACGTCGACCTGGAACCGAGCGCGTCGTGATCCGCACACTGGTGGTCGACGACGACTTCATGGCGGCGTCTGTCCACCGGCAGTTCACCGAGCGCGTCCCGGGCTTCGAGGTCGTTGGCGAAGCGACCACCGGCGCCGAGGCCCTCGCGCTGGTCGCGCGGCTTCACCCGGACCTGGTGCTACTCGACATCTATCTGCCCGACCTGAGCGGCATCGAAGTCCTCCGGCGCCTCCGCGGGACGGCGCTCGGTCATGTCGACGTGCTCGCGATCACCTCTGCGAAGGACGTGAACGTCCTCCGCGAGGCGATGCACCTCGGCGTCGTCCACTACATCGTCAAGCCGTTCACCTTCGCGACGTTGCGCGAGCGCCTCGTCACGTACGCGACGCTGAAGGAGCAGCTCGACCATCTCGAGCAGGCTGGTCAGGCAGAGATCGACAGGCTCTACCGGCTCCTGCGCACACACGAAGTGCGCGAGTCGCTGCCGAAGGGGATCTCGGCGCCGACGCTTGCGCACGTGATCGGCTTCCTCCGCGAGAGCGGCGAGGGGCTCTCGTCGTCCGAGCTCGCGACGCGCGCCAATCTCAGCCAGGGAATCGCCCGCCGCTATCTGCGGTTCCTGGCCGACTCCGGCATGGTCGACCTCACGCTCCGCTACGCCCCCGCAGGGCGGCCCGAGCACATCTACCGCTGGGCCGCGAGCCTGACTCGGGATCCCGCGTCGAGCACATGACGGTCGACCGGGCGACGATCGTCGAGGTCGGGCCGCGCGACGGCCTGCAGTCGGTGGAGCAGGCGATGCCCACCGCGGCGAAGCTCCAGTGGATCGACGCGCTCGCCGGCGCGGGCCTCGACCACATCCAGGTCGGCTCGTTCGTCTCGCCGCGTGCACTCCCTCAGATGGCCGACTGCGCCGAGGTCGTGCAGCACTCGCTGACCGTCCCCCGGCTGCGCATCTCAGTCCTCGTCCCGAACCTCCGGTATGCGGAGCTGGCGTTCGCCGCCGGCGTGCACGCACTGACGATCCCGGTGTCCGTGAGCGAGCCGCACTCGATGTCGAACATCCGCAAGACGCACGAGGAGATCCTCGCGGACGTTCGCGCGATCGTCGCACTGCGCGACGCGCAGTACCCTACCGTCGAGGTCGAGATCGGGCTCGCGACGTCCTTCGGCTGCACGATCCAGGGCGCCGTCCCCGAGGACGACGTGATTCGCCTGGCAGTGCGCGCCGCGGAGTGCGGTGTGGACTCAATTCACCCCGCGGACACGGTTGGCTTCGCGAGCCCCGCGCAGGTCCGACGGCTGCTCCCGCTCCTCCAGGCCGAGGTCGGCGACCTGTGCCGCTCCGTCCATTTCCACAACACGCGCGGCCAGGGGCTCGCCAACGTCGTCGCGGCGCTCGACGTGGGGATCCGCGAGTTCGACGCGTCGCACGGCGGCCTCGGAGGCTGCCCGTACGCGCCGGGTGCGACCGGGAACATCGTCACCGAGGACCTCGTGTTCCTGCTCGAGGCGATGGGCATCCGCACCGGCATCGACCTGGCGCGCCTGATCGACGCGCGCTCTGTTCTCGCCGACGGTCTGCCCGGCGAGGAGCTGTACGGGCACGTCGCCGACGCCGGTCTGCCCAAGGGCTTCGCCCCCGCGACCGCGGCATGAGCGAGCCCCAGCCGCCGCTTCCCCTCGCGGGCGTTCGCGTGGTCGAGTTCTCGCACGTCGTCATGGGGCCGGCGTGCGGCGTCGTCCTCGCCGACCTCGGTGCGGACGTGATCAAGGTCGAGCCGCCGGCCGGCGACAAAACGCGGACGCTGGGCGGGGCGAGCACAGGACTCTTCACGACGTACGGGCGAAACAAGCGGAGCGTCGCGGTGGACGTCCGCGCGCCCGACGGTCTCGCGTTCGTGAAGCGCATCGTCGCGCGCTCCGACGTGCTCGTCGAGAACTTCCGGCCGGGCGCACTCGACGCTGTCGGCCTCGGCTACGACGCGCTGAGCGACGATGTCCCACGCCTCGTGTACTGCTCCCTGAAGGGGTTCCTCACAGGCCCGTACGAGCGGCGGGTCGCGCTCGACGAAGTCGTGCAGATGATGGGCGGGCTCGCGTACATGACGGGGCCCGTGGGGCAGCCCCTCCGTGCGGGCGCGTCGGTCAATGACCTCATGGGCGCGGTCTTTGCGGTCATGGGCGTCATCGCCGCGCTCTATGAGCGCGAACGGACCGGCCGCGGCACGCTCGTGAAGGCGGGACTGTTCGAGAACAACGCGTTCCTCGTCGCGCAGCACATGGCCCGCTTCGCGATCACGGGCGAGGCGCCGCGCCCGATGCCGGTGCGCGACCCGGGCTGGGGGATCTACGACGTATTCGAGACGGGCGACGGCGAAGGTGTCTTCGTCGCCGTCGTCACCGACACGCAGTGGCGCACGTTCTGCGAGTCGTTCGACCTGCAGAACCTGTACGCGATGGCTGAGCTCGCGACCAACCGACTCCGCGTCGCCGGGCGTGAGTGGCTGCTGCCCGAAGTCGGCCTGGCGCTCGCTTCCCGGACGCGCGCGGAGATCTGCGAGCTGTGCGAAGCGGCCGGCGTCGGATTCGCTCCCATTCGCCGTCCCGACGAGCTGTACGACGACCCGCACCTGTCGCGCCCCGAAGCGCGCGTCGACGTCTCGCTCGCAGACGGGCGCGCAACCTGGCTCCCCGCGCTGCCGATCGAACTCGACCATCGACGCCCGCGCGGCCGGCTCGATCCACCGTCGCTCGGCGAGCACACCGTCGACGTCGCCAAGGAACTCGGCTACGACGAGGACGAGATCGAGGAGCTGCTGCAGGCGGGGGTTCTCGTCGCGCAACCGGTGCCAGCAATCCGGAACCCGCCGCTGGCGACGGGTTCCTGAGGATGGAGCTAGGCGGGCTCGAACCGCCGACCTCCTGGGTGCGATCCAGGCGCTCTCCCAGCTGAGCTATAGCCCCGTGCGGGAGCAAGTGTAGCGCCGGTCCGGCCCACGGGCCGAACCCAAACCGGCCGGTCGCGGGTTCTCTCCGCATGAGGAAAACCCAGAAACCTGCTCACAAGGGGGGAACATGAAGAAGAAAACGTCGCTGCTCGCGCTCCTCGCGGCGGGCGGCATCACCGTGCTCGTGGTCGCGGGGTTCTCGGCCGCCGCGGGCGACGCGTCGCCGAGCAACCAGACGCCGCCGGCCATCTCCGGCACCGCGCAGCAGGGCACGACCGTGACCGCGAGCTCCGGCTCGTGGAACGGGACGACGCCGATCAAGTACTCGTACCAGTGGCGCCGGTGTAACACGAGCGGCGCGGGCTGCGCGAACATCGGCGGAGCCGACTCGTCGACGTATCTCGTCCGCCACGCGGACGTGGGGAAGACGCTGCGCGTGCGCGTGACGGCGAAGAACTCCGACGGGAGCTCGCAGGCGACGTCGGACCCGACCGACGTCGTCAAGGCGAAGCCTGTGGCGCCGCCGACCTCGGTGAACGGCTGCCCGACCGCCTCCGGTCCGCTGAACGTCTCGTCGGTCTCGTCGCCGGCGCGGCTCCTGATCGACGGCCAGCAGGTGTCGCCGTCGCCGATCACAGGCTCGACGACCGACCTGACGGTGCGCTTCCACGTCTCGTCGTGCAACGGCCGCTCGACCGCGGGCGCGCTGGTCTACGTCACCGCGGTGCCGTTCCAGCAGTTCTCGATCCCGCCGGAAACGGCGACCGGCGCAGACGGTTGGGCGACGATGACGATGCATCGGCAGTCGGGATATCCCACGAGCTCGCACCAGCAGCTGCTGGCCGTGTTCGTGCGGGCGCGCAAGCCCGGCGAGCCCGTGCTGTCCGGCATCTCGACCCGCCGGCTGGTGTCGTTCCCGGTCAAGCTGAACGGCTGACGCCGGAACCGGGCGTCCGCGCGCGCCGCCTACGATAGGGCGGTGCGCGCGGTCGTCCTCGACGCGGACGGGCTGCCGGAGCTCGCCGACGTGCCCGACCCGTCGGGCCCGGGCCTGCTCGTTCGCGTGAGGGCGTGCGGGCTGTGCGGCTCGGACGTCGAGAAGCTCGGACGTGCGGCGGCCGGGAGCGTGCTGGGCCACGAGGTCGCGGGCGAGCTCGAGAACGGTGCGCGGGTGACGGTGATGCATCGCGTCCCCTGCGGGACGTGCGAGCGCTGCCTGGCCGGCCACCAGTCGACGTGCGGCGAGTTCCGCGAGCTGCGGATCGCGCCCGGCGGTTTCGCCGAGCGTCTCCGCGCCACACATTGCGTGCCGCTGCCCGACTCGTTCGGAGACCACGACGGCGTGTGGGTCGAGCCGCTCGCCTGCGTCCTGCGGGCGGCCCAGCTGGTGCCGCCCGGCCGCGTGCTCGTCGTCGGCTGTGGCGCGATCGGGCGGCTGTGGGTGCAGGCGCTGATCCTGCGCGGGCACGAGGTCGTGGTTGCCGACGTGCGGGCCGACCGCCTCGCGGGGGCCCGAGGGCTCGGTGCGGAGGTTGACGACGATCCGGTCTCGTCGGGGGTGCTCACCGCACACAGCGGCGCCGACGACGCGCTGCACCGGCTCGAGCCGGGCGGCACGCTGCTCGTGTTCGCGGCTCGCGACCGGCCCGTGCCGGCGGCGCTCGACGCCGTGTACCGCAACGAGCTCCGGGTCGTCGGCTCGCGTTCGGCGTCGCCGGCGTACTTCCGCGACGCCGTGGCGCTGCTGCCGTCGCTCGTGCTGCCACCGGTGACCACGTTGCCGCTGGAGCGGTTCGCAGAGGGTGTCGACATGTACCGAAGCGGCAAGGCGCTGAAGGTCGTCTTCACGCCGTGAAGGCGGCGCTCCTGTATGCGCCGGGCGACCTGCGTGTCGAGGATGTGCCTCGCCCGGAGCAGGGGTCGGGCGACGTGCTCTTGCAGATCGAGGTCGCGTTGACGGACGGCACCGACCTCAAGACGTTCCGCCGCGGTCATCCGCTGCTGGCGCAGGAGTCACCCGCGCCGTTCGGTCACGAGTTCTGCGGACTCGTCGACGGCCGGCGCGTCGTGGCGGCGAACTCGGCGCCTTGCGGTACGTGCGAGGGCTGCGCGCGCGGCGACCAGTGCCTCGATCTGTCGTTCCTCGCAGGCGCGTACGCGGACTGGCTGCTCGTGCCGGAGCGGATCGCAGCCGTCAATCTCCACGAGGTTCCGCGGGGGGTCGCTCCCGAGGTGGCGGCGATGGTCGAGCCGCTTGCCTGCTGCCTGCGCGGCGTGGAGCGTGCCGGGATCGGCGCCGGTGACATCGTGGCGATCCTCGGGGCGGGGCCGATCAGGCTGATGCTGTGCGCGTGCGTCGCCGACGCCGGCGGCTGGCCGGTCG
>JBOGZX010000492.1:0-5177 GCA_050697615.1 Gaiellaceae bacterium | reverse complement strand
CCCGTGGGGTGCTCGAGACGGGAGAGCCGGTGATCGGCCTCGAGATGTCCGCCGGAACCCCCGGCGATCCGTCGGCGCAACGCGACTGGGTCGTGAGCTACTACCCGGTCCTCGCCCCGGGCGGCGGGCCGCTCGGGGTTGGTGGGGTGATCGAGGAGGTCACGCAGCGTCGTCGGGCCGAGCGCCGCAGCGAGCTGCAGCATGCGGTCGCCCGCGTGCTGACCGACGCCGACAGCGTCGCCGAGGCGATTCCGGCGGTCCTGCGCTCGGTCTGCGAGGCGATCGACTGGGATCTCGGCTGCTACTGGCCGGTCGATCTCGATCAGGCGCGGCTCGCGTGGGTTCGGCCCGGCCTGCAGGCAGACGGCTTCGTGGCGATCGTGAGCCGCGCGTCGCTCACGCCGGAGCTGCTGCCGGGGCGCGTGGCCGCGTCGGGCGAGCCCGAGTGGGTGGACGATCTGAGCGCGGCGCCGCTCGCGCGCGCGTCCATTGCGGAGGCAGAGGGTATCGCCTGCGGGGTCGCCGTTCCGGTCGTCGCCGAGGGGAGGGTGATCGGCGTCCTCGAGCTCTTCTCGCGCGCACGCCGGTCGCGGGACGACGACCTGGTGCGGGCGCTCACGGCGCTCGGCAATCAGGTGGGGCAGTTCCTGCGCCGCAAGCGGGCCGAGGACGAGCGGGCCGAGATGCTCCAGCGCGAGCGGCGGGCCCGGGCCGACGCGGAGGCTGTCGCGGCCATGCTGCGCAAGCTCGAGCAGGTGTCGGCCGCGGCGCTCGCGGCGGCGTCGCTGGACGATCTGCTCGGGTCCCTCCTCGACCGGATCGTCGACGTGCTGGAGGCGGACACCGGCGCGATCCTGCTGTTCGACGAGGAGGGCGTACTGGGCGTACGTGCCGCCGTCGGGTCCGACCCGCAGCTCGCCGCTGCGTCGGTCAGCGTCGGAGCCGGGATCGCCGGGCGTGTGGCCGCGAGCCGGGAGACGATGGTCGTGCCGGATCTGTCGAAGGTCGAGCCGGCGAGCCCGATGCTGCGCGAGCGCGGCATCAACTCGCTGGTCGCAATTCCGCTCGTCGCCGCGGAGGCCGTGATCGGGGTCGCCTACGCAGGCTCGGAGGCCTACGCGCAGTTCGCCGCGACGGACGCCCGGCTGCTCGAGCTGATCGCCGACCGGATCGCGCTTGCGATCAACCAGGCCGCGCTCTACGAAGCCGAGCGCGCCGCGGAGGAGCGGCTGCGGTTTCTCGCCGAGGCTACCGTGGCCCTCGCCTCGTCGCTCGACATCGGCCTCACGCTGCGCGAGACGGCGCGCGTCGCAACCGCTCGGTTCGCGGACGGGGCCGTCGTCGACCTCGTCGACGGCGAGTCGATCTCCAGGATCGTCGCGGAGATCGACGCCGAGCGCGCCTCCCCGGAGGTGCGCGCGCTGGTCGGGCGCGAGCCCGCGGGCGACGGCGGCTCGGTCGGGGTGATCCGAAGCGGCGAGCCCGAGGATGAGGACGCTCCGCCCAGGATCTTCCTGCCGTTGCGGGCTCGCGGCCAGACGCTCGGGGTGCTCGGCCTCGTCCGTTCGGTGGGTCGTTTCGACGCTGGAGACGTGGAGACCGTCCGGGAGCTCGCCGCGCGGGCCGCGGCTGCGGTCGACAGCGCGAAGCTCTTGCAGGAGGCGGAGCGCAGCCGCGACCGGCTCGGGTTCCTGGCCGAGGCGAGCGCGCTGCTCGGCGCCTCGCTCGACGTCGAGGCCACGCTGGAGCAGCTCGGCTCCCTCGTCGCCGGCCGCGCCGCCGACTGGTGCACGATCCATCTCGCCGACGACGAGGGAGCGCGGCTCGTCTCGGTCGCACACCGAGACCGCGATCGTGCGGCGGCCGCGCGCGAGGTGATCGCCGAGATGCAGCCGTCGCCGACAGCCGCCGAAGGGGTCGGCCACGTGATCGCCACCGGTAGCCCGGAGCTGTACCCGCGGGTCCCGCCCGACGATCTCGACGCTTCGGCCCGCGACGTGGGCGTCCACTCGGTCCTGATCGTGCCGCTGGTCGCGCGGGGACGGACGCTCGGCGCGATGAGCTGGGCCCGGGCCGAGACCGACCGGTCGTACGACGCGTCGGATCTCGAGTTCGCGGTCGACCTCGCCGCGCGCTCCGCCGTGGCGATCGACAACGCACAGCTCTACCGCGAGGCGGAGGAGCGCGCGCAGGCCGCCCGGGTTCTGGACTCGGTCGGAGACGGGGTGTTCCTCGTGGACCGGCACGGGATCGTGCGCACGTGGAACCGCGCGGCAGCGACCGTCACCGGGCGACAGGCGTCGCAGGTGGTCGATCGGGAGGCGGCCGAGGCGATCCCCGGCTGGGCGCCGGTCGTGGCGCGGGTTCCGGTGGCGGCTGCAGGTCGATCGGCCCCGCGTGCCGAGTCGCTTCCGCTCGACCTCGGGGAGCGCGAGCTGTGGCTGTCGGTGCACGGTGTCGCGGTGCCCGACGGTGTCGTGTACGCCTTCCGCGATCTGACCGACGAGCGCGCGCTCGAGTCGATGCGAACCGAATTCGTGTCGACCGTCTCCCACGAGCTGCGCACCCCGCTCGCCGCGATCTACGGCGCCGCGATGACGCTTCGGCGGAACGACGTCGCGCTGGACGACGACCAGCGGGGGCGCATGCTGGACGTCGTGTCGGGCGAGGCCGACCGGCTCGCGCGGACCGTCAACGACATCCTGTGGGCGAGCAGGCTCGACGCCGGCTCGCTGCACGTCACGATCTCGAGCTGCGACCCCGTCTCGCTCGCACACGACGTCCTCGAGGCGCAGCGTGTGCACCTCGGACGCACCCACGAGCTCGTGATGACGGCCGAGGAGGATCTGCCCGAGGTGACCGGCGACCCGGACAAGGTCGGGCGCGTCCTGATCAACCTCGTCGACAACGCCATCAAGTACTCCCCGGACGGAGGCCGCGTCGATGTCCGCCTTCGCAGGTTCGGCGGCCACGTCCGCGTGTCGGTCCGAGACCCCGGTCTCGGCATCCCGCTCGCGGAGCAGCGGCGCGTGTTCGAGAAGTTCTACCGGCTCGACCCGAACATGACCCGGGGGGTCGGCGGCACCGGGCTCGGCCTCTACATCTGCCGCGAGCTCGTGCGGCGGATGGACGGTCGAATCTGGGTCGACTCGGCCGGCCTCGGCCGGGGGTCGACGTTCCACATCGAGCTTCCGGTCAGCGAGCGCTGAGCCCGGAACGGCGAAGGCGGCCCGGAGACCGCCTTCGCGCGATGCGTGACCCTGTCTCCTAGTACCCGGGCGGCGGGCCCTCGTCGACATACGTCGTGCGGCGGCGCGGCGTGCCCACGCCTCCCCAGCTCGACCAGAAGAGCAGGGACAGGATCAGGCCGATTGCGCCGACGATCATCAGGATGACGCCGATCGTCGTGATGTCGACGCCCGACACCGTGGCGTTGATCGCCCAGGTGAGGATCGCGCCGACCGCGATCAGGATGAGACTGACTCCAACACCCATTTCGTCGTACCTCCTTCGTGTTTGTCTCCCAACGTGCTACGTGGTTCGTCAGGACGGGAGGGCATGGAGGTAACGGCTGACACGTGTTTTCGGGTGCGGGCCCCCAGAGGAGGTTGCCGGTCGGCGCCGCCGAGGTTCATCTAGGCTTTCGCGCGGGGTGCGCAGGGGATCGATCATTCAGCTCACGGCGATTGCGCTGGTCGCCGGTGCGATCAGCACCGCCGTCGCCCTCCTGATTCCATGGCTGCCGCCGGCCGCGGGGGAGGAGGCGACGCGCATCCACCTCGTCTACTGGTTCGCGACCGTGATCGCGCTCGTCGTCTTCTCGATCGTGGCCGCCGTGCTCGTCTTCGAGATCTGGAAGTTCCGCGCGAAGCCCGACGACGACTCGGACGGGCCGCCGATCCACGGGCACACGAAGCTCGAGATCGTGTGGACCGCGATCCCGGCGGCGCTCGTGACGTCGATCGCGGTGATCAGCGCCGTCGTGCTCGCCCAGAACGGCCGGGCCGGCTCGAATCCGCTGAACGTGAAGGTGGTCGCGCGGCAGTTCGCCTGGACGTTCACGTACTCGAACGGCAAGACCTACGGCTACCTGATGGTGCCGAAGGGTAGGCACGTGCGCCTCGACCTGACCTCGAACGACGTCATCCACTCGTTCTGGGTGCCGGAGTTGTCGCAGAAGCAGGACGCCCTCGCCGGCCAGCACACCCACATCATCATCACGCCGACACGTACCGGGACCTTCCCCGTCATCTGCACGGAGCTCTGCGGCGTCGGTCACTCGCTGATGCGGAGCCACGTGACGATCGTCGAGCCGGCGAAGTTCGCCGCCTGGTTCCGTTCCGGCAGCAAGAAGGCCGCGGGGCCGCCCGGTCTGGCCGTGTTCCAACAGAACGGCTGCGCCAGCTGCCACACGTTCAAGCCCGCCTCGGCGACCGGAAAGATCGGTCCGGATCTCGACAACCTGCAGCAGTATGCGGCGCAGGCGAAGCGCGGCCCGCTCGAGGCTTTCATCAAGGAGTCGATCGTGACGCCCGGGGCCTACATCCAGCCCGGCTTCAGCGATCTGATGCCGCATACGTTCGGGCAGCAAATCCCATCCGACAAGCTGGATCAACTCGTGCAGTATCTGGCAGCAGGGAGTAAGAAAGCATGACGAACGTCGCCCAGGTTCACCACCAGCACATCGCCCCGGCTCCGCCCGCCGGCCGGCGCCGACTGACGTCGGCCGGCTGGCTGCGCGTCCTGTGGGTCACCCCTCTTTTCATCGGCATCGGCTTCGCGCTGCCGGTGCTGATCCGCTGGGGCGCCCACTGGGACCCGCTCTGGAAGGGCTCGGTGATCATCACCATCCAGCTCGTCACCACGCCGCTCGGCTTCCTGGTCGGGCTCGGCGGCTTCGATTACTGGGCGCACTACGCCTCCGGCCGTCCGACACGGCCCGACGACCACTCGAGCCACGGCGCGCGCTCGTGGCGCGACTACTTCCGCGTCAACACCGACCACAAGGTGATCGGGGTCCAGTACCTCGTCACCACGATCATCTTCTTCTGCATCGGCGGGCTGTTCGCGATGCTCTTCCGAGCGGAGCTCGCGAATCCGGGCGACCAGTACTTCACGCCGCAGACGTTCAACGTGCTGATCTCGGACCACGCGGCGCTGATGATCTTCCTGTTCGT
>JBOGZX010000491.1:0-5637 GCA_050697615.1 Gaiellaceae bacterium | reverse complement strand
GGCGTCAAGTGGCTGACCCGGATGGAGCTCGTCGCAGCCGAGCCGCAGGGCTACTGGGAAGGGCTCGGCTACGACCAGGACGCCTGGGTCGGCCGCTCGAATGGCTACAGCAGCTGAGGCGGGGCGGCGGCTGCCGCGGTTCACGCGTACCGAGCGGGCGGTGCACTGGGTGCACGCCGCCGCCTTCGTCGTGCTGCTCGCGAGCGGCCTCTGCCTGTACCTGCCGAGCCTCGCGGAGCTCGTCGGGCGCAGGCCGCTGCTGAAGACGGTGCACGTCTACACCGCGGTCGCGTGGATCGCCGCGCTGGTGCTCGTCGTCGCGGCCGGCGACCGGCAGAGCCTGCGGCGGACCGCCCGGGAGATCGACCTCTGGGACCGCGACGACCGCGACTGGATCAGGATGCGGCACACGCCGCAGGGTCGGATGAACGCCGGTCAGAAGCTGAACGCGATCGTCACGGCCGCGTTCGCCGTGCTCTTCACGGTCACCGGCGCCTTGCTCTGGTACGGCGAGCGCAACACGCGGTTTCGCTTCGCGGACACGATCCTGATCCATGACTGGCTGATGTACATCTCGTTCTTCCTCTTCGTCGGGCACCTCTACCTGTCGCTGATCCACCCCAGGACGCGGCACGCGCTCAGCGGGATCACCCGCGGCTGGGTCGACGAGCAGTGGGCGCTCGAGCACCATCGCAAGTGGGCGGAGCAGGTCGCCGCCGCACCCGCGCCCGACGAGGTGTAGGCGACCACGTGCGCTCGGCCCACGGAAACGAACCCCTCGAACGTGGTTCGGAACCACGTTCGGAATCCGACGAAGGTGCCCGAGGGCGCAAAATGGAACCATGTTCGAACGCCTGTATCCATCGGCGTTTGCGCCTCCTCGACCCCACCCCCTGAACGTGGTTCGGAACCACGTTCGGGGTGTGCGTCGAGCGACGGAAGAGCGGTGGCCGAAGCTGCCCGGTCGGCTGCCGCCGCGGAAGGCGGCGCCTCCACTACGATCCGCCCCGCGCGATGCAGCGAGCGAACCCCTTCGACCTCACCGGCTCGAGCGCGCTCGTCACCGGCTGCGGCAGCGAGCGCGGGATCGGGTTCGCCGCCGCGCGGCTGCTGGCGCGGCTCGGCGCGCGGGTCGCGATCACCTCGACGACCTCCGAGCGGATCGAGGCGCGCGCCGGAGAGCTGAGAGCGGCGGGGGCCGAGGTCACTGCCCACGTCGCGGACCTCACCGACCGGGGCCAGGCGTTCGACCTCGTCGCTGCCGCGGAGGACGCGCACCGCGGTCTCGACGTCCTCGTCAATGCCGCCGGCATGGTGCAGACCGGAACCAGACTGCAGGGCGGCCTCTTCGCGTCCCTCGAGCCGGACGACTGGCGACGTGAGCTCGACCTCAATCTGACCACCGCCTTCCACACGACGCAGGCGGCGTTACCGGGCATGGTCGAGCGGGGCTTCGGGCGCGTCGTCTTCGTCTCGTCGGTGACGGGGCCGCTCGTCTCGGCGCCGGGCTCGGCCGGCTACGCCACGGCCAAGGCCGCCCTCGACGGGATGATGAGGACGCTCGCGATCGAGTACGGACGGGCGGGGATCACCGTGAACTCGGTCGCGCCGGGCTGGATCGAGACCGCGTCGTCGGAGCCGGACGAGCTCGAGGCTGCGCGGTACACGCCGGTCGGTCGCGCGGGGACGCCGGACGAGGTGGCGACGCTGATCGCCTTCCTCGCGTCCCGCGGGGCCGGTTACGTCACCGGCCAGTCGCTGGTGGTCGACGGGCGGCAACGCGATCCAGGAGCCGCACGGAATCGACCTCTACGGCGGCGCGTAGGATCCGGCGCGTGGCGCCGCACGCCGAACCCGCCGCGACCAGTGTGCTCGAGGCGCCGCCGCCCCGCTTCACGCCCGACGAGATCGTGCGGATCGCGGCCGAGCGGCTCGGGATCGAAGGGGCGGCGGTGAGCGACCTCGGCAGCGAGCGCGACCAGACCTTCCTGCTCGACGACGGCGGAGGCGGCGGCGCCGTCCTCAAGGTCTCCAACGTCGGCGAGTCCGGAGACGTGCTCGACCTCGAGACCGAGGCGATCCTGCACGTCCTGCGCGTCGACCCCGGTCTTCCGGTCGCCCGCCCCCGGTCGATCGGGAGTTCCTATCGGACGACGATCGACGGCCCCGACGGTCGGCACTTCGCCCGGCTGTTCGAACGGCTGCACGGCCGTGCGTTCGCCGGCCCGGATCTCGACGACGGGGCCGTGTTCGACTACGCAGCGACCCACGCCCGCCTGAACCTGGCCCTTCGCTCCTTCTTCCACCCGGCTGCCGGGCGCGAGCTCCTGTGGGACCTGCAGCACGCGACGAAGCTGCGCGGGGCGCTCGGCTCGATCGGCGATCCTCACCGGCGCACCCTGGTCGAGCGCGTGCTCGAGCGCTTCGAGGCGAACGTCCGCCCACGCTGGCCGTCTCTTCGCGCGCATGTCGTCCACGGCGACCTCAACCTCGACAACGTGCTGTTCGACGACGCCGGCCGGATCGCCGGGATCGCCGACTTCGGCGACATCGCGCACACGGCCGAGGTCGCCGACTTCGCCGTCGGGCTCGCGTCCCTGCTCCGCGGCCGCTCCGGCGACGACGTCTTCCGGACGGCACGGATCGCGATCGACGGCTACGAGTCGCGCGTTCCGCTCGAGGACGACGAGCGCACCGTGCTCCCCGACCTCGTGGCGACCCGGCTGGCGGCGATCGTGATCATCAGCGCCTGGCGCGTCGGGCGCTATCCCGAGAATGCGGAGTACATCCAGGCGTGGGACGAGGAGTCGTGGTCGCTGCTCGAGCTGCTCGATGCCGCCGGTGCCGACGAGCGCGCGCGCGGGTTCGGGATGCCGGCCGCCGCCGGCGACTCGACGGAGCTCGCGCGCCGGCGAGGACGCGCGCTCGGCTCCGCGCTGACACGCCTCACCTATCGCCGTCCGGTGCACGTCACGAGCGGCCGCGGCGTCTGGCTGGTCGAGAGCGACGGGAGCCGGCTGCTCGACGCGTACAACAACGTCCCGGTCGTCGGCCACTGCCATCCGCGCGTGACGGAGGCCGTCGTCCGGCAGACGCGCACCCTCAACACCCATTCGCGCTACCTGTACGAGCCGCTCGTCGAGCTGGCGGAGCGGCTGGCCGCCACGATGCCGCCGGATTCCGGGCTCGACACCGTGATGCTCGTCAACTCCGGCAGCGAGGCGAACGACCTCGCCTGGCGCATCGCGACGACCGTCACCGGCCACTGTGGGACGATGGTCGGGAAGTTCGCCTACCACGGCGTCACGACCGCGATCGCCGACATGTCGCCCGAGGAGTGGCCGTCGGGGTACGACCCACGGCACGTGGCGCGGTTCGACCCCGAGGCTCTGGACACAGCCGCCCTGTCTCGCGCGACGGGCAAGCTCGCGGACGCGGGCGTCGGGCTCGCCGCGACATACGTCGACGGCGGGTTCACGAGCGACGGCATCCTCCGGCCGGAGAACCGGGCGCTCGCGGAGATCGTCGCCGCGACGCACGCGGCGGGCGGCCTGTTCGTCGCGGACGAGGTGCAGGCCGGGCACGGCCGCACGGGCGAGGAGCTGTGGTCGTTCGTCCGCTACGGGATCACGCCCGACTTCGTCACGCTCGGCAAGCCGATGGGGAACGGCTATCCGGTCGCGGCCGTCGTCACGCGCAGCGAGCTCGTCGACGCGTTCGCTGCGACGACGCACTTCTTCAGCACGTTCGGCGGCAACCCCGTCGCGGCGCGCGCCGCGCTCGCGGTGCTCGACGTGATCGAGGACGAGCGGCTCGTGGAGCACGCGGGCCGCGTGGGCGCCCACCTCGTCGCCGGACTGCGCCGGCTCGCCGGGAAGCATCCCGCGATCGGCGCCGTTCGCGGCAACGGTCTGCTGATCGGCGTGGAGCTGCTGCCGTCCGGCGGAGCTCCGGCCGCGATCCTCGCCGAGCAGGTGGTCGACCAGGTGCGGGAGGGTGGAGTCCTGATCGGCCGGACAGGGCCGCTGGAGACCGTCCTCAAGATCAGGCCGCCGCTCCCGTTCGCCGAACGGCACGCGGACATCCTGCTCGCCGCGCTCGACACCGCTCTCGAGCGCGCCTCCGCCGGCTGACCTTGACAACATCGACAAACGTCAATACATTGACGTACGTCGATACGAAAGGTGGAGTCGCGATGAAGCTGTTCCGGAGGACGAAAGAGGTCGTGGTGGAGTTCTGCGAGCGCTGCAGCAGCGTCTGTGACCAGGCGTGCCGCGCGAGGGCGATTCGCGACCGGGCCCGCGACGGTGCGATGTTCCACACGGGCCGGATCTGGTGACCGCGCCGGCCGCGCCGGCGGCGCCGGTCGCCTGCTGCGCGCCGCTCGACCAGGTCGTCCTCACGGACGACGAGGCGGAGGCGACGGCGGAGATCTTCAAGGCGCTCGGCGATCCTGCGCGGGTGCGGATCGTCAACGTGCTGGCGACGAGCAGCGAGCCCGTGTGCGTTTGCGACCTGATCGAGCCGCTCGGACTGTCGCAGCCGACCGTGTCGCACCATCTGAAGAAGCTGCTCGACGCGGGTCTCGTCGAGCGCGTCCAGCGTGGCAAGTGGGCGTATTTCTCGTTGAAGCGCGACGCAGTCGAGACGCTCGCCGCCGTCGCCGATCTGAAAGGAGCGTGCTGCCGATGAGCACGACGGCCGACCGGCTGCGGGAGGAAGTGCGGGAGAAGTACGCGCAGGCGGCGCGCGCCGTCTCGGAGGGCTCGGGCTGCGGGTGCGGCAGCGGCAGCTGCTGCGCCGACGGCCAGAGCGACGCCGGGAAGTTCGGCGAGGCGCTCTACGACGCGGAGCAGCGCGGTTCGCTGCCGGAGGCCGCGACGCTCGCATCGCTCGGCTGCGGCAACCCGACGGCCGTCGCCGATCTGCACGAGGGCGAGACGGTGCTCGACCTCGGCTCGGGCGGCGGCATCGACGTGATCCTCTCGGCGAAGCGGATCGGGCCGACCGGCACCGCGTACGGGCTCGACATGACCGACGAGATGCTCGCGCTCGCGCGGCGCAACGCGGCCGATGCCGGCGTCGCCAACGCGCACTTCCTGAAGGGCGTGATCGAGCAGATCCCGCTTCCCGCCGGCTCGGTGGACGTCGTGATCTCGAACTGCGTGATCAACCTCTCCACCGACAAGGCGGCCGTGCTGACCGAGATCGCGCGGGTGCTGCGGCCCGGCGGCCGGCTCGGGATCAGCGACGTCGTCGCCGAGGACCGGCTCTCGCCGCAGGAGCGCGCGGAGCGGGGCAGCCACGTCGGCTGCATCGCCGGCGCTCTCTCCGGCGGCGAGTACGTGGCGGGCCTCGAGGCCGCCGGGTTCGAGGACGTGCGCGTCGAGCTCACGCACGAGGTCGCGGACGGCATGCACGGCGCGATCGTGAAGGCGGTGAAGACGAGCGAGCCGGAGGAGAAGGGCCTGCCGGTGCGCCGCCAAGCGGCGAAACCCGGCTGCTGCTGAGCCACGCTTCGGAGCTCGAGTCAGACGGCGTAGAGCAGTCGGGCGGCGAGCGCGAGCAGCGCGGCGGCGAGCAGCCGCTGGATCGCGGCGCCGCGGAGCCGCAGCGACAGCCGGGCGCCGAGCTGGG
>JBOGZX010000490.1:0-1550 GCA_050697615.1 Gaiellaceae bacterium | reverse complement strand
CCGTTCACCTTCGCTCCCACCGTGTGGTGGCCGACATCGGTGTGCACGGCGTAGGCGAAGTCGATCGGGGTCGAGCCCGCCGGCAGCGTCTTCACCTGGCCCTTGGGAGTGAAGACGTGCACCTCCTCGTCGAACAGGTCGGTGCGGAACGTCTTCATGAACTCGCGCGGGTCCGCCTCGTCCGTCGTCCCCTCGTCCATCAGCTGCTTGACCCACCTGACCCATTCGGCGTCCTTCGCCTTCTTGCCGCGCTTGTACAGCCAGTGAGCGGCGACGCCGTACTCGGCCGTCTCGTGCATCTCCCTCGTGCGCACCTGGATCTCGAGCGGCCGCCCCTGTGGCCCGATCACGGTCGTGTGCAGCGCCTGGTAGGCGTTGAACTTCGGCATGGCGATGAAGTCCTTGAAGCGGCCCGGCATCGGCTTCCACAACGAATGGATCAGACCCAGCGCCCCGTAGCAGTCGCGCGTCCCCTCGTCGCCCGTTCGCTCCGCGATGACGCGCATCGCCGTCAGGTCGTAGATCTCGTTAAACTCGCGGCCCTTCTTCGCCATCTTGTCGTAGATGGAGTAGAAGTGCTTCGCCCGCCCGGAGATCTCGGCCGGGATGTCGACCTTATCGAGCTCCTTCTGCAGCACCATCGCCGCCTCGCGCACGTGCTCCTCGCGGTCGGTGCGCCGCTCGGAGACCATCTGCTTGATCTCCTCGTACTTGCGCGGGTGGAGCGTCTGGAAGGAGAGGTCCTCGAGCTCCCACTTGAGGGCGTGGATACCGAGGCGGTGCGCGAGCGGCGCGTAGACCTCGAGCGTCTCGCGTGCCTTCTGCAGCTGCTTCTGCTTGCCGAGGTACTCGATCGTGCGCAGGTTGTGCAGACGGTCGGCGAGCTTGATCAGGATCACGCGCAGGTCCTCGGCCATCGCCACGATCAGCTTCCGGTAGTTCTCGGCCTCCGCATGCTCGCGGCTCCTGAACTGCACGCGCGTCAGCTTCGTCACGCCCTCGACCAGCTGGGCGATCTCGTCTCCGAACTCCGCGCGGAGCTCCGCGATGTCGGTGCCGGTGTCCTCGACGACGTCGTGCAGCAGAGCCGCCGCAAGCGTCGGCTCGTCGAGCTGCAGGCCGGCCAGGATCTTCGCGGCGCCCCACGGGTGGTAGATGAACTCCTGACCCGACTGGCGCACCTGACCCGAGTGAGCGTTCGCCGCGTAGTCGAAGGCCCGTGTGAGGAGCTCCCGGTCGACGTCCGGCTTGTACGCCTCGACCTCGCCGATCAGCTCGTCGACAAGATCCTGATGCCGCTCGAGCACCGCCATACAGCCAGTGTACCCCTGCGGATCCGCGCTTCATCCCCCGCTCGAGGGCGTATCCGCTCAGGAGGAGTCGGCGTTCTGCCGATGAACCCGAGGAGCCCTGATGTTCGTGCGACGGCGGAAGACGAAGAAGCTGATTCAGGTCACCCGGATGCTCCGGGAGCTCGACGCCGCCGCCGCGCAGCGGCCGCCCGCAGCGCCGCGCCGCACCCGCATCGCCGCACGCTCGATCGTCTAGAC
>JBOGZX010000489.1:0-8951 GCA_050697615.1 Gaiellaceae bacterium | reverse complement strand
CCACAGCTCCGAGTAGGCCTCGTCGGAGCAGACGAGGAACCCGTGCTCGCGCGCGCGAGCCGCAAGCTCCTCGTAGAACGACAGCGGCGCCACTGCACCGGTGGGGTTGTTGGGGTAGCAGACCCAGAAGATCGCGATCTCGTCCCAGGCGTCGAACCGATCGAGGTCGGGGAGCCAGCCGTCCGACTCGCGCAACGGGATACCCGAGACCGCGCCGCCGGCGAACAGCGTTCCGCGCTCGTACACCGGATATGCCGGTTCCGGAATCGCCACCAGCCGCTTGCCTCCGAGCACGACCTGCGCAAAGGAGAAGATCGCCTCCTTCGAGCCGAGGGTCGGCACGACCTCGGTGCCGGGATCGACGTCGACGCCGAAACGGCGATCGATCCAGCCGGCAATCGCCCCCCTGAGCTCCGGAAGCCCGGTCGCACGCGGATAGGACGACACCGCGTCGACGGACGACAGGAGCGCCTCGCGGATGAACGGCGGGGTCACCTCGCGCGGATCGCCCATGCCGAAGTCGATCAACTCGAGCCCGCGACTCCGCGCCTCGGCCTTCCAGTCGTCGAGCCGCGCGAACGGATATTGCGCGAGGTCGGCGAGGACGGGGGAGAGCGGGGCGACGGGCACGCGGGAAGAACGCTACCGTGCGCCGGCGCGGTCGGGCGACGCCGCCTCGGCTACCCGAGGATCTGCAGCGCGAGCGGCGCAGAGCAGCCGCGTTCGACGAGTCCGCGTACCGCCGCTACGTCGATGCCGGCGAGCGACGCCTCTGCTGCGGTCACAGGATCGAGTCCGACCTGAAGCAGCTGCCGGTAGCGCCAGGCGGCGAGTGCTTCGAGCTCCGTCCGCGAGCCGCTGCGCGACTGACCGCCGCCCGCTCGAGGCTGGGATCGCGGCCGGGCGCGACCCCACGCCGACGCGCCCGCCAACCCGCCGATCCTGCGCGGGGGGTCTGGGGCGGGAGGCGCGACCGGCTGCTCGACGCGGTCCCCGAGGATGCGCCGCCCCAACCTGGCGACCATCACGACGCTGGCCGCGAACATTGCAATGAGGGTGACCAACACGAGCACGGCGAGGAGCGAGAGGAAGAGCACTGCGACCGCCCCGATCATCCGGCGCCGGCCCGCGGGTCGAGCGCCGAGCGTCCGGACCGCGGGACGGTAGATCGCATACCGATGAAGTTTCGAGAGAGGGCTCTCCTAAACATCGGAGCCGATCGGTGTGCGGGGGAACTGCTACCCGAGCAGGAACCGCTGCAGCGACTCGAAGGTCCGCTCGAGCTCGGCGATCTCGACACGCTCGTCGACGGCGTGCGCATAGCGCGTCGCTCCGGGGCCGAGATTGACCGCATCGAGGCCGCGCGCCGCGAAATCGGCGACGTTCGTCCACGCCTGTTTGGGCTGCACCTCGAAGTCGCCGGCCCGGCGCAGGCGGTCGACGGCCGGAGAGTGCAGCGCGACGTGCGCCGGCGGCGCGTTCGACAGGATCTCCACGTCTCGACCCACGAGGCCGCGCACGCGCGCCTCGGCGTCAGCGGGCGCGCGGTCGGGGGCATAGCGGAAGTTGAGCGTCGCCTCGGCGCGCGCCGGAACGACATTCGACGCGATCCCACCGTGGATCTGCGTGACCGTCAGGACCTCGCGGAACAGCAAGCCGTCGACCTCGACGTCCTTCGGCTCGAGCGCGAGAACGTCGCGCAGCCCGTCGTAGGCCAGCGCGATCGCGTTCACGCCCAGCCAAGGCCGCGCCGAATGAGCCGACCGGCCCTCGAACACGGCCCTCGCGTTCAGGTTGCCGAGGCACCCCAGCTGCAGCGTGTTGTCCGTCGGCTCCAGGCAGATGACGAGCTGCGCCTCGTCGACGAGCGGCGTCCGCTCGAACACGGCGGGAAGCGGGTTCGAAGCCGGCCCGAGCTCCTCGCGAGGGAAGAAGAGCAGCCCGAGGTCGAAGGAGAGCACCGTCGCGGCCGCCCAGCGACCGAGCTCGATCATCACCGCCAGACCACCCTTCATGTCGCTCGCACCGAGACCGACGACGGAGCCGTTCTCGATGCGGCCGGGCAGGTTTCCCTGGGCGGGCACGGTGTCCGTGTGACCCGCCAGGAGCACGAGCGGCTTCCCGGAGCGCTTTGCGAAGAGCAGCGACTCGCCGTCTGCGAACGCCGTGTCGAGCGCCACGCAATTCTGCACGTACGACGCCAGCTCTGCCTCGTTCCCCGATTCCGAGGAGATGTCGACCAGTTCGAGCGTACGCCGGGCGAGCGGGGGAATCGCGTCGGAAGCGGGCATAATCGACTTCGATGATCCCACGTTCCACCGAGCCCGAGCGCGGGTTCGTGCTCGCGGTGCTGGCTCAGGGCGCGGAGGCGGACGACGAGCTCGCCGAGGTCCGCGAGCTCGCCCGCACGGCCGGCGTCGATCCCGTCGCTGCGGTCGTCCAGCACCGCGCCCGGCCCGCACAACGCACCTACGTCGGCAAGGGCAAGCTGCAGGAGCTGAAGGAGCGCTTCAGGGAGGTGGGTGCGGAGAGCCTGCTGGTCGACGACGAGCTCGACCCGGCGCAACAGCGCTTCCTGGAGAACGCGCTCGAGACGCGCGTCGTCGACCGCACGCAGCTGATTCTCGACATCTTTGCGCAGCACGCGACGTCCGCGGAGGGAAAGCTGCAGGTCGAGCTGGCGCAGCTCGAGTACAACCTGCCGCGCATGCGCGGGATGTGGAAGCACCTCGAGCGGCTCGGCGGCGGGACGGGGGCCATGGGCGCCGGAGTCGGCACCCGGGGGCCTGGCGAGTCGCAGCTCGAGACCGACCGGCGGCTGGCCCGGCGCCGCATCTCCCTGCTCAAGCGACGGCTGAAGGATCTCGAACGGCAGCGCACGACACGCCGCAAGGAGCGGCGCCGCACCGAGACTCCCACTGTTGCCCTCGCCGGCTACACGAACGCGGGGAAGTCGACGCTGCTGAACGCGCTCACCGGCGCCGACGTCTCGGTCGCGAACCAGCTCTTTCACACGCTCGATCCGACGACGAGGGGCTTCGAGCACGACGGACGCCGCTATCTCGTCACCGACACGGTCGGGTTCATCCGCCGGCTGCCTCACCAGCTCGTCGAGGGCTTTGCGTCGACGCTCGAGGAGACGCTCGTGGCCGACGTCATTCTCCACGTCGTCGATGCTTCGACCACCGATGAGGAGCAGGATCGGCAGGTCGCAGCCGTCGACGAGGTACTGCACGAGATCGGTGCGGGGGAGCTGCCGATCGCCGTCGTGTTGAACAAGATCGACCGCGTCGATCCTCTCGGACGCCGTCGGCTCGCGAACCGGTTCCCCGGCGCGCCTCAGGTCTCGGCGCTGACCGGCGAAGGGCTCGACGAGCTGCGCGCCGTGCTCGCGCGCCGGTTCGACGACCGGTGGGAGCGGGTCCGCCTGCTCGTCCCCTACGAGCACGGCGGGCACCTGTCCGACCTGTACGCGCTCGGGACGCCGATCGAGGAGCGCCAGGACACGCCCGAGGGCGTGCTGCTGGTCGCACGGCTGCCGAGACGCGACCTACGGCGCTTCGCCCCCTACCTCGTCGCCGAGTCGAAGCACCACCGGGAGAGCGCCTGACCGGCGTAGGCTCGACGGAGCCGCCCGGGGGCGGAGGCGCCGGCTCCGCCGGTGCCGGAGCGGGCATCCGCGGCGTAGGCTCGGGCGTCAAGCTGCCGATCCGGCGGCTCCGGGCTGCCGCGGTGGTACCCGCCCGCGCGTATTCGGGCGACGCGGGCCTGGATCTTTCGTCCTGCGAGCGCATCGAGCTGCCGCCCGGCGAGCGGGCGCTCGTCCCCACGGGGCTCGCGGTCGCGATCCCCGACGGGTACGCCGGGTTCGTGCAGCCGCGCTCCGGGCTCGCCGCACGACACGGCATCTCGATCGTGAATACGCCGGGGCTCGTCGATGCCGGCTACCGCGGCGAGCTGCTGGTCACGCTGCTGAACACCGACGCCCGCGAGACGTTCGTCGTCGAACCGGGTATGCGCATCGCGCAGCTCGTGATCCTGCCGGTGCCGGCGGTCGAGCTGATCGAGGTCGACGAGCTGCCGGACAGCGAGCGCGGCGCGCGCGGCTTCGGCTCGTCGAGCAGTTGATGGAGCCGCGGATCCGCGTGTCGGCAATCCTCCGCTGGCAGGGCCGGGTGCTGCTCTGCCGTCACGAGAAGCCGGGAAAGGAGTACTGGCTGCTGCCGGGCGGCGGCGTCGACGGCGGGGAGACGCTGATCGAGGCACTGCGCCGGGAGCTTCGCGAGGAGCTGGGTATCGAGGCAGACGTGCCGTTCGAGGGCCCGGTGGCGCTGATCGACTCGATCGCGCCGAAGTCGTTGCTCTCGCGCAAGCACGTCGTGCACATCGTGTTCGCGGCAGACCTGTCGCACCGCTCGCTCGGCGACGTCGAGACGAACGACGCCGCCGTGAAGGGGGCGCGGCTCTTCTCCGACGAGGAGTTCGGTGACATCGTGATCCACCCGCCGATCAAGCGCTTCCTCGGTCGCTGGCAGCCCGGCGACCCGGCCGTCTACCTCGGCTCCCTCTGGGCGTACTGAGGGGGGAAGCTTCGATCTTCGTCTGACGGGAGTCAGACTGAGGTCAGACAGGAGTCTGACCTACGCCTTCGTCACAGGAGCGTGACGAAAGTACGCGAACCGAGGTTTGGTGCGGCATCGCCCGGTGCGTCGTAGGTGTCCGTTGGGGACGTGCGCCGCTCAGCAGGCGACGAAGAGGTTGCCGCCACGCCTCGACGCCGATCGAGACGAATCGATGCTCCGAGACGACGGTCCCGATGCGCTTCAGCTGCGGCGTCCTCCGGGTCTCTCAGAATGGCCGATGTGACCGTGCGCCGCCTCGGAGCCCGCGAGTTCCTGCAGGACGCGGGCACGTTCCTGCTCGCGAGGGAGGCCGAGCACAACCTGCTGCTCGGACTGGCCGGTCGCCTCGTCGCCGATCCAACGCTGTTCGGCGACGAGCCGTACTCCGCCGTCGTGGAAGCGGGAGGAGACGTGGTCGCCGCGTCGCTCCGGACACCGCCGCACAATCTCGTCCTCTCGGAGACGAACGACCCGTCGTCCTACGTCGAGCTCGCGCAGGACGCACACGCCGCGTTCGGCGGGCTCCCCGGAGCGATCGTCCCGGTCGCGGGCGTCGAGACCTTCGTCTCGGCGTGGACGTCCCTCACCGGCGACCGCGCGCGGCGGACGCTCTCTGAGCGGATCTACCGGGCCGCGGAGGTCATCCCGCCGCGCCCCGTCGCCGGCGACGCGGAGATCGCCGGCGACGACCACCGCGGGCTGCTTCTCCACTGGTTCAGAGCGTTCGTCGGCGAGGCGGTGCCCGGCGGCGAACCGGGAGATGCCGCGAAGCTCGTCGAGCGACGGATCTCCGACCCGGACGGCGGCATCGCGCTGTGGGAGAACGGCGAGCCCGTCTGCCTTGCCGCCTACGGCAGCCCGACGCCGAACGGCATCCGGATCGGCCCGGTCTACACCCCGCCGGAGCATCGCCGCCGAATGGGGATCAGTGGCGACCTCTGCGGGCGAAGGACATCGGGCGGCTCGAGAACGTGCTACCTGCGGCCGCCGCGCGCCCGCGCGCGGGCGGCTGACACCTCGTGCGCCTCGCGCTCGAGCTCGTCTGCCAGTGGGGTGAGCGACGGGTCGCCGCCGGCGTGGGCGAGGGCGTCTGCAAGCACGCGATCTGCAAACCACGGGTTGCGCGGCAGCAGGGGGCCGTGCAGATACGTGCCGTAGACGTGCCTGTAGCGACACCCCTCGAAGCCCGACACACCGTCGTTGCCGAAACCGGCGACGACCCTACCGAGGGGCTCGGCGCCTGCGTCGAGCATGGTGCGGCCGGCGTGGTTCTCGAAGCCGGTCAGCGTCTGCCCGGCCCACGCGCAGTCGAGCAGCACGTCGCCGATCATGCGACGCTCTCCCGCGGTCGTGTGCAGCGGCAGCAGTCCGACCCCCGGCAGCTCCTCGCCCTGCACGTCGCGGTAGAAACGGCCGAGCAGCTGGTAGCCGCCGCAGACCGCGAGGAACGCGGCGCCGCCGTCGACGGCGTCGCGCAGCGCGTCCGCCTTTCTCGCGAGATCGTGCGCGACGAGCGCCTGCTCGCGATCCTGGCCGCCCCCGATGTAGAAGAGGTCGATCTCGCCAGCGGGCATGTCGTCGTGCATCCCGATCGCACGCACGTCGAGCTCGTGCCCGCGCAGCCGCGCGCGCTCCGACAGCACCGCGATGTTGCCGCGGTCGGCGTAGATGTTGAGATAGTCGGGATAGAGATGGCCAACGGAGAGCTTCACGCGGCCTGCTTCCAGTAGTTCGAGACGTGGCCGCGACCTGCCACGATCCGCCGCAGCGCGAGCATCGCCGTGTACGTGGGAAGGATCGCGAGCTCTTCGCCCTCGGGCGTCAGCGCGAGGCCGCGGTCGAGCGCGGCCTCGAGCGACGGGACGACCTCGATCCGGTCGCGCGGCAGGCCGCCGTAGGAGAATCGCAGGGCGAGCTCCGCTGCACGGGACCCTGTGGCGACGAGCGTGTCGAGCCCTTCGAGGAGCGGCTCGAAGTCGACATCCCAGATCCACGAGACGTCCCGGCCGTCCGCGACCCGGTCGTTCAGCGCGACGACCGCGACCCGCGGCGTAAGACCCTCCACGAGCGTTCGCACGACCTCATTCGCACCCGCCGGGTTCTTGATCAGCAGCATCAGCAGCGCGCGCTCCCCGACCGCGATCCGCTCGAACCGCCCGAACGCGGCGGAGAAGCGACCGAGCCCGGCGGCGACCTTGTCGAGGGGCACGTCGAGGGTGAGCGCGAGCGACGCGGCCGCGAGCGCGTTGTAGACGTTGTAGAGGCCGGGGAGGGAGAGCTCGATTCGCGCGGTGCCCTCTGATGCGCTCAATGTGAAGGACGCTCCTTCGAGGCCGTTCAGCTCGACGTCGCGGGCGACGACGTCGAGCGGCGGGCGCGCATGCCCGCACGCCGGGCAGCGATAGTCGCCGAGATGCCCGACGTAGACGGCGGCGTACTCGTACGGCGTCCCGCACCGCAGGCAGTACTTCGAGTCGGCCGCGTGCTGCAGACCGGCGCGCGCGCGACGCGGGTCGTCGAGGCCGAAGACGCGGGCGCCGCGGTGGGCGCGGGCGAGGTCGCCGACCTGCGGGTCGTCGCCGTTCACGAGGAGCTGCGTCTCCTGCAGCCCAGCGACCGTCTCACGCCAGCGCGACGCGATCAGCTCGAGCTCGCCGTAGCGGTCGAGCTGATCGCGGAACAGGTTGCCGAGCAGCAGCGCTCTCGGCCGCACACGGCGCGCGACCTCCGGCAGCGCGCCCTCGTCGACCTCGAACAGGCCGAGGTCGGCGCCGCGCGCGCGAAGCAGGGTGGAGGCCACGCCCGAGACGAGGTTAGCGCCGGAGCCGTTGTGGGCGATGCGCATGCGCCCACGCAGGATCTCGGCGACCATCGCGCTCGTCGTCGTCTTGCCGTTGGTCGCCGAGACCAGCACCGATCCCTGCGGCAGCCGCTCGGCGAGCCGGTCGATCGCGCCCGGATCGAGCTTCCACAGCAGCTTCCCCGGCAGCGTCGTGCCGCCGCCGCGGCCCGCCGCCCGCGACAGCGTGCCGGCGGCCCGAGCCGCGGCTGCCTCGAACGCGAGCGGGATCGGCGGGCGCATCGCGCGAACGCTAGCGCGACTCGGATCCACTTGCGGTCTCTCCCGTTTGCTCTACCATTGTTGGTGGTGGCGCGGAAGCCCTATCGCGCGGTCAGACAGATCGATCCGCAGGCTCTGGCCGAGTTCCAGGCGGGCATCCGCCGCCGCTACACGGACGAACAGATCCTGGAGGAGCTGCGGGCGTCGGCGGAGCGGCTCGGACGCTCACCGACGATGAAGGAGTTCGCTGCCGACGCGAGCTCGCAGGTGCACCCGCAGACGGTGATCGAGCACTTCGGCACCTGGAACGCGGCGAAGAGGGCGGCGGGGCTGATGCCGCGACGCTTCGCGACCAGAGAGGAGCTCGTCGAGCAGCTGCGCCGCCTCGGGGAGGAGCTGGAGCGCACGCCGACGGCCGACGACATCAAACGGCGCCGGGGCACGATGCCGTCGGCGTCGCTGTACTGGCACACGTTCGGCTCGCTCGCGACGGCGCTGCGCGAGGCCGGCTTCGACGTCGCGGTGGGGGAGGAGCGGCTCGAGCGCGCGATCGCCCAGGGCGGCGAGCTGGCCCGCCGGCTCGGTCATCTGCCGAAGTTCGGCGAGTGGCAGGCGGCGCGGCGCGCCGACCCGTCGATCCTGACCGAGTGGCAGGTCTATCGGATGTTCGAGTCGCGCCGCGGCGCGTGGGGGACGTTCCAGTTCCTGATCCGGGAACGGCTGCTCGACGAGGGCGCGACGGTCGGGCCCGACGGCACGGTCGGCTGAGTCGTCACACCGCCGGCAGCGCCGCGAGCACGGCGAGCCGCGTGAGGCAGCTCTCACGTTCCTGCGGTGCCCGCACGGGCGGCAGCGGGTCGGTCTCGACGTACTCGAGATCCGGACGGAAGCCAGCACGGGAGACGACCGCGCCGTCGGCGACGGCGAGCAGCGTTCCCTCGGGAACCTCCCGCTTGCGCAGCCGGATCGCGCAGTAGCGCTCCGCGACCTCGAGCGCGGTGCGCGTCGAGGCGAAGAACACGCCCGCGCGCCCCTCGCCGAGCCACAGCGGGCGGCCGCTGCCGCGCGCCAGGAAGATCGTCCCCGGCTCGCGCTCGTCGAGCCACGCCGTCGCGAGGGCTCCTCGCAGACGCTCGAGTGCGCGCGCGTCGTTCCGCGAGTGAGCGGCGATCGCGAAGATCGCCTCCGAGTCGACGGTCATGCGCGGCTCCGTGCGGGCGCAGGAGTGGGGGGCGAGCAGCTCGTCGTCGTTCGTGATGATCCCGTTG
>JBOGZX010000488.1:0-9373 GCA_050697615.1 Gaiellaceae bacterium | reverse complement strand
GCACGGTGCCGTCGACGCCGAGGAAGACGGTGGCGCCGGCGACACCGCCCCGCTGGAGGCATTCGACGATCTCGAGCGCTGCGGGCCGGCCTCGGACGCGCTCGTTCCGGCCGCAGTAGATCGTCAGCTTCGTCGCCTCCTGCAGGTCGGCCGGCAGCTCGACGCGCGCGACGTCCCCCGTCAGCATCCGCGCCCGCTCCACCGTCAGCAGGCCCTCGTGGAATCGCTCCCGCACCTCGCGGAGCACGGGCTCGACCCGCTCGCGCGTATCGATCCCGACGGCGACGAGCGGCAGGTCCTCCGACAGCGTCAGCAGCCGCTGCGTCTGCAGCCGGTGCTTGATCCCGAAGCCCTCGACTCCGCGCAGCAGGATGCTCGACCGGAACGAGTGGCGGTCGTACAGGTCGAGCAACTCGTCGGCGAGGAACCGGCCGCCGTGCCGGTCGCGCTCGCCGAAGTAGCTCGTCAGCTTGAGGCAGTCCTCGTTCACAGCGCCCGTCCGAGGAGTCGACCGCACGCCGCGGCGCCCAGTCCGACCGCGAGGCTGCCCAGGACGTAGAGCGCGAGCGGGCGGCGGTCGTCGTCCTCGCCGAGGCGGTGAGCCTCGAACATCAACGTCGAGAAGGTAGTGTACGAGCCGATGGCAGCCGTCCCGGCCAGTAGCAACGCGTTGCCCGCGAGGACAGTGCCGACGAGAACTCCGAGCAGGAAGCTCCCGGTGACGTTGATCGTGAACGTCCCCCACGGAAACGCTCCCGCGAGCCGCTCCGAGATCGCCGCGTCGAGCAGGAAGCGCGTGATCGCGCCCGCGCCGCCGGCCAGCCCAGCTGCGATCCAGACCCAGAGCGCCACGTCCCTACAGCACCCGAACGCGCCGGACGGCGGCCGTCGCGACCGCGACCGCAAGGAACCCGGCGGCGATGCTTCCGGCCGCGTAGCCCGCCGCCAGGCCGATCCGCCCGCTGCCGATCATCTGCACGAGCTCGATCTGCATCGTCGAGAAAGTGGTCAGCGCACCGCACAGCCCGGTGCCGAGAAACGGACGCCGGTACGCCGACAGCGGCAGGCGCTCCTGCAGTCGCGTGGCGAAATAGCCGAGCAGGAAGGCACCGGCGATGTTGGCGGCGAACGTCGCCCAGGGCCACGACGACGCATCGGGCGAGATTGCGCGCACGAGCGCTATCCGCGCGACCGCTCCGGCGAACCCGCCGGCGAAGATCGCGGCAAGCTCACGGAGGTCGATCCTCGGCACCGCGGGAGCGTAGTTGCCTCGGCCGACGGTTCCACTATGCTGCGACGACGCCAATGGAGCTTGGCGGGGAGCGCGCCTCCCGAACCGCCGTCGCGACGGCTAATGGCTTCTACCCGCGCCGTACCGCGACGAGGGGAGATGCCAAGGTCGATGCCGCAGTTGAGCGATGGTTGGATCCAGTTCCTGCAGGTCGCGACGATCCTGCTCGTCTCGCCGCTCGTCGCGGGCGCGATCGCCCGCGCGGAGGCGATCGTGCAGATGCGGCACGGCCCGCGGCTGCTGCAGCCGTACTACGACATCGCGAAGCTCTTCCGCAAGGAGACGGTGCTGCCGGAGGGGGCGGGGCCGCTGTTCCGGTCGGCGCCCTACGTGTCGTTCGCCTGCTACTGCGTCATCCCGATGCTGATCCCGGTGCTCACGAGCTGGGCGCCGCAGGCGTCGTACATGGGCGACATCCTCGGCGGCGGCTTCCTGCTCGGGCTCGCGAGCTACGCCGTCTCGCTGGCCGCGATCGACAGCGGCAGTCCCTACGCGCAGCTCGGGTCGAGCCGTCTGCGCAGCTTCGGCGCGCTCGGCGAGCCGACGATCCTGTTCGTGATCTTCACGGTCGCGCTGATCAGCCAGACCGATCTGCCTTACGCGTTCGTCGCGACGCTGAAGTCGTCGTCGGCGGAGATCGTGCGTCCCGCGCACCTGCTCGCCGCGGCGGCGTTCTTCATGGTCGTTCTCGCCGAGACGGGTCGGATCCCGCTCGAGAACCACGGCTCGACGCTCGAGTTCGGGATGATCGACGAGGCGCGGACGATCGAGCACTCCGGCCCCGGGCTCGCGCTGCTCCGGTGGGGATCCTCGATGAAGCAGCTGATCCTCTACGTGATCCTCGTCAACATCCTGGTCGTCCCCTGGGGGCTCGCGGGCGGCCGTCGGCTCGACGACGTGCTGCTCGCGATCGCACTGCTCTTCGCGAAGGCGCTCGGCGTCGGCCTCGCGATCGTGGCGATCGAGTCGTCGTTCGGAAAGCTGCGGCTGTACAAGATTCCCGAGTTCACCGTCGGCAGCTTCCTGCTGGCGGTGCTCGCCGTCGTGATGTTCGTGCTGCAGCGCGACTTCGGCGACGCGAACCTGACCGTGTTCGGAGGGATCGCGAGCGTGGTCGCCGTGATCGTGCTGCTACTCGAGTTCGGGCTGCTCCGCTCGCAGGACGTCTGGGAGCAGCTCCGGCTGTACGCGACGGGCTCGGCCGCGATCGCCGTCGTGGCGTTCGCCGCTGCGATCAAGATCGGCGGGAACGACCTGTACGCGATCGGCGCGATCACGATCGCGTTCAAGACGCTGCTGATCCCCGTCGGGGTGGGTGCGATCATCCGCAACCTCGAAGTGCCCGTGCGGGTCCCGTCGGTCGTGCGCGTGCCGGGGGCGATCCTGGTCGGGATCGTGCTCTCCAGCTTCGCCTTCCTCTCGCTCTCGCGTGTACACCTGGGCGGCGACGGCGTGCTGCCGCAGTCGGCCCTGGGCGTCGCGGTCGCGGTCGTGCTCGTGGCGATGCTGCTGATGATCCTGCGCCCGTACGCGCCCTCGCAGCTGATCGGCTTCCTCGTGCTCGAGAACGGCGTGACGCTCGCGAGCCTCGTGATCGCACCGCGGCTGCCGCTGATCCTCGCGCTGCTGCTCCTGTTCGACGTCTTCGTCGGGCTGCTCGTGTTCGTGCTCCTCGTCCAGTACTTCGGCGTCCAGCGCACCGCGGTCACCACCGACGTGCTCAACCGGCTGAGGGGGTGAGATGGACGCCCTGCTGATCGTGCTGCTGGCCCTGCCGCTCGCGGCGGCCGCGCTCGCAGTGATGGGGGCGACGCCGGTGTCCGAGCTCGCGACGCTCGCATCGGGGATCGGCTCGTTCGCGGTCGCGATCGCCCTGGCCGTCTCGGTGCGGCACGGCGGCAGCCTGGCGATCCTCGGGAGCTGGCTCCAGCTCGACTCCCTCGGCGGTGTCTTCCTGCTCGCGACGGGTCTGCTCTACGCGGCCGGCTCCGTCTTCTCGATCGGCTACCTGCGCGGCGGCTCCGGCCGTGCCGGGTTCGCCGGCTACGCACGCCGCTACTACGCGTTCTTCAACCTGTTCGGCTGGACGATGCTGCTCGTCCCGCTGATGAACGACTTCGGCACGCTGTGGGTCGCGGTCGAGTTGACGACGATCGTCTCGGTGCTGCTCGTCGCCGTCGACCGCACCGACGCCGCGCTCGAAGCCGCCTGGAAGTACGTCCTGATCGCGTCGGTCGGCCTCGGAATTGCGCTCCTCGGGGTGGTCGTGCTCTACGCGGCTGGAACGCACGCGCTCGGCGACGCCTACCTGCCGCGCTTCGACCGCTACCTCGGGGCCGGCGGCCTGCCGGTCGTGCCGGTGCAGTTCGCGTTCCTGCTCGCCGTCGTCGGCTTCGGCACGAAGGTCGGGTTGGCGCCGATGCACACCTGGCTGCCCGACGCGCACAGCGAGGCGCCGAGTCCCGTCTCCGCCCTGCTCTCGGGAGCGCTGCTCGCGAACGCGTTCTACGCGATCCTGCGCTTCTACCAGGTGGCGGCTCGCGCCGGCGGCGACGCGTTTCCGCGTCACGTGCTGCTCGTGTTCGGCACCGTCTCGCTCGTCGTGGCGGCGCTCTTCGTGCTCCGCCAGGAGAACTACAAGCGCCTGCTCGCCTACTCGACGATCGAGCACATGGGGGTGATCGCGCTTGGAATCGGCTTCGGTGTACGCATTGCGGTCGCCGGCGCGCTGTTCCACGTCGTCAACCACGCCGCGGCCAAGGGGCTCGCGTTCTTCGGCAGCGGCTCCCTGCTACGCCGCTACGACACGAAGGAGATCGACGGCGTCCGCGGCGCCGCCGCCGCGCTGCCGTTCAGCGGGCCGATGTTCTTCGCGGCCGCACTCGCGCTCTCGGGCCTGCCGGTGTCGGGCATCTTCCGCAGCGAGTTCCAGATCGTCAGCGGCGGGTTCTCCAACCCGGCGTACGTGTGGGTCACGCTGCTGCTCGTGCTCGTCAACGTCGCCTTCTTCGGCGTGATCTGGCACACCGGCAGGATGGTGCTGACGCCCGCCGGCCCGTCGACCGTCCGCGGCGAGACCAGCTGGTGGATGGTCGGCGGCATGGCCGCCTGCTTCGTCGTCGTCGTCGGCCTCGGCTTCCACGTGCCGAGCGGATTCGCGTCGCTGCTCGGGCAGGCGGCCGGCTCGCTCGGGGGAGTGCAATGAGGCCGGTGCTCGTCACCGACGCGCAGGATCCGTACGAGCTGCTGCAGCCGCGGCTCGCCGCGGTCGTCGAGGACGCACCAGCCGGCGAGCGCCGTCTGCGGCTGCCGCTCGCGCACCTCGACGCCGCGGCCGGAATGCTGCTCGAGCGGCGCGGACGGCTGGTCGCGATGTCGAGGACGGAGTGGCCGGAGCCGTCGCTGGTGGTCGCGATCGCCTTCCGGGGCGAGCTCGTCGCGCTGCGCGCGCCGCTCGAGGACGCGAGCTCCTACCAGGCGCTCAGCCGCTTCACGCCCGCGGCCCGGCTGCCCGAGCGGGAGCTACGCGACCTGTACGGGCTGGAGCCGCTCGGACATCCGGCCCCCGAGCCGCTGCTGCGGTCGGACGCCGACCGGTTCGATCGCCGCGTGATCGGTGCGGAGGCGTTCACGATCCCGTACGGGCCGATCCGGTCAGGCGTTTTCGAGTCGATCCAGTACGTCGTCGAGACGGGCGGCGAGGACGTACTCGCGCTGCAGGTGCGGCCCTTCTTCAAGCATCGGGGGCTCGAGCGACGATTCGGCGGCCTCCCGTACGAGCATGCGGCACAGCTCGCCGAGCGAGTCGCCGGGATCGCCGCCGTCGCGCACGCCTCCGCGTTCGCGCAGTCGGTCGAGCGGGCGCTCGGAGTCGAGCCGACCCGGAGGGCGCAGCGCTGGCGCGTCGTCCACGCCGAGCTCGAGCGGATCGCGAACCACCTCGACGTGGCGATCAGGCTGGCCGAGGACGCGGCGGTCGTCGTCGGCGCCGCCCGATTCGGCATCCTCAAGGAGGACGTCATGCGCCTGCGCGCCCGCCTCTGCGGCAGCAGGTTCGGCCGTGGCGTCGTCGTGCCCGGCGGCATCGCCGGGCCGCCGCTGCTGGCGCCCGCCGCGGTGTTGCGCGCGCTCGATCGCCTCGAGCACGACCTGCGCCGCGACCGGCGCCTGCTGCTGAAGACGACGTCGTTCACCGACCGGCTGATCGGGAGCGGCAGGCTCGACCGCGCCACCGTGGAGGCGTACGCCGGCGTCGGCCCGGTCGCGCGTGCAAGCGGCGTCGGCACGGACGCGCGGTTCGAGCGGCCTTACGGCGCCTATGTCCAGCTCGGCGAGCGTCTCGCGACGGCCGACGCCGGCGACGCGATGGCGCGGCTCCAGGTCCGCTTCGACGAGATCGACGAGAGCCTGCACCTGATCCGGCAGGCGTTCGAGCGGCTCGACCGGTACGCCCCCGAGCTGCGAGCGGAGCTGCCCGCTGGAACGGGAGCGGCGTTCGGGTGGGTCGAGGCGCCGATGGGCGAGCTCGTCTACTGGGTCGAGGTCGCGGAGGGGCGCGTCCGCCTCATCCGCATCGCCTCGCCGTCGCTCCGCAACTGGCCCCTCTTCGCCGAGAGCTTCCGCGGCGACGTGCTCACGGACTTCTCCTTCATCGAGCACAGCTTCGGCCTCACACAAGCAGGGGCGGATAGGTAGCCACTGACCATGCTGGAGTGGATCGCACGCGGGCTGCGCAAGGGCATCGTCACGACCCGCTATCCGCGCGGGCCCGAGCCCGCGCCCGACGGCTTTCGGGGCCGCGTGCAGGTCGTCGACGCCGACGATGCGGACGGTGCGCTCGAGCTCGTCTGCCCGACCGGGGCGATCGAGGTCGCCGGCGGCCGGGTCGCGCTCGCCCGCGATCGGTGCATCCTCTGCGGGCTTTGCGTCGCCGCCGACCCCGCGCGGTTCGCATTCGTGGCCGAGTACGAGACCGCCCACCGCCACCCGCGTGTTGCGGAGGAGGCGCGTCGCACGCTCGGCGAGCAATCGAGAACGCTCCGGCGCTCGCTTCACGTCCGGCACGTCGACGCCGGCTCGGACGGTGCGGAGGAGTGGGAGATCTCGGCGCTCACGAACCCCTACTACGACATGCAGCGGCTCGGGCTCTTCTTCACCCACTCGCCCCGGCACGCGGACATCCTGCTCGTGACGGGCGGCGTTACCCGGTCGATGCGGGCTCCGCTCGAGCGCGCCTACGAGGTGATGCCCCACCCGAAGGCGGTCGTCGCCGCCGGCACCGATGCCTGCTCGGGTGGCTTCGCAGCTGCGATCACGGCAGCGGCCGGCGAGGTCGCGGGCGGCGTGGACGAGGTGCTGCCCGTCGACGTCTACGTGCCCGGCTCGCCGCCGAGCCCGATCGCGCTCCTGCACGGGCTGCTGCTCGCGGCCGGCGTTCTCCGCGACGAGGTTGCCGCGTGACCGGCGTCCTCGCCGCCGGGCTGCTCGCGCTCGTCGCCGGAGTCGCGCTGCCGCTGCTCTCGGCCCGGGCGGGGCTACTCGCCGCGTTCGCCGGCTCGGTGCTGCTCGCCGTCGTCGGCTTCGGCAGCGCCGCCCACTGGACGCACGCGACGATCCACCTCGGCTCGTGGCTCGGCTTCGGTCCGTCGGCTCTCGTCTCCGACCGGCTGTCGGGGATCTTCCTGACGCTGGCCGGCGTCACCGGCGCGGCCGTGTCGCTCGCCTTCTGCGAGCGTCCGCCGACGCGCTACGTGGCCGCCCTCCACGCGCTGATGCTGCTCGCCGTCGCCGCGGTGATCGGCGCGAGCCAGGCATTCGTGTTCCTGCTCGCGTGGGAGACGATCACCCTGTCGATCTACCTGATCGCCGGCGCCGATCGGGAGCGGCCCGGCACGCTCGTCGCGGCCTACTTCGGCACCGGCCTCGCCAAGATCGGCGGTGCGTGCACGCTTGCTGCGTTCGCGCTGCTCTACGGACGCACCGGCAGCTTCGACTTCGGCGTCTGGGCGCACGCCGGCGCGAGTCTCGGCAGCGCCCGCAGCGTCGCGTTCGTGCTGCTCCTGATCGGCTTCGGCTCGAAGATCGGCGTGCTGCCGCTGCAGGGTGCGCTGCCGCCGCTCTACGCCTCGGCGCCCGGCGCGGCGTCGGCGACGATCTCGGTGGCGTACAACGCCGGCTTCTACGGCCTCTGGCGGCTCGTGTTCGCGACTCTCGCGCCGGGGCCGGCGTGGTGGGGGGAAGTCCTGATCGTGCTGGGCGGTCTCGGCGCGCTCGTCGGCATCCTCTACGCGGTCGCGCAGGACGAGATCAAGCGCTTCCTCGGCTTCTCGAGCGTCGAGCACGGCGGGATCGTGCTGCTGGGCTTCGGCGTGGCGCTGCTCGGCCGGTCCGCACACGAGCCGAGGCTCGCGGCCGCCGGACTGCTCGCAGCGACCCTGCACCTGATCGTGCACGGTGTCGGGAAGACGCTCGCATTCCTCGCCGCCGATCGCGTCCGCGACGGGACCGGCAGCGGCGACATGCGGCCGCTCGGCGGGCTCGCGGCGACGATGCCCCGCACCGCGATCGGCTTCGGCCTGGCGGTGCTGACGCTCGCCGCCATGCCGCCGTTCGGTGGGTTCGTCAGCGAGTGGTTCACCCTCGAGGCGCTCATGCAGGGCTTCCGGCTCGACGGCACGGTGGCTCGCCTGATCATGGCGCTCGGCGGGGCGATGCTCGCGTTGACGGCGGGCATCGGCCTGCTCGCCTTCGCCAAGCTCTTCGGCGGGATCTTCCTCGGCCGGGCGCGCACGATGCTCGGCGGGGTGCGCGAGGGGCGGGCCCCGCTCGGCTTCGGCGCCCTCGCCGGGGTCGTGCTCGCCCTCGGAGTCGTCGCTCCGTGGGAGATCCGCTGGCTCGGACGCGGGCTCGCCGACGTTCTCGGGTTCGACCTCGCCGGCAGCACGATCTCGTACCCGCTCGTGCTGGGGCCCGTCTACCGGCACTTCTCGGTGCTCGCACCGACGTGGCTCGCGCTCGGGATCGCGGTGTTCGCGATCACCGCGGCGTTGCTCGTGCGCACGCTGCTGCGACCGTCTGTCAGGCGCGCGCCGGTGTGGGTCTCGGGCACCGCGCCCGACATCGCGCTCGTCCAGTACACGCCGGAGGCCTACGCCAACCCGATCCGCGTCGTCCTCACCGGCGCCTACGGCTTCCGACGGTCGACCGAGACCCATCCGGAGGATCCGACCGGCGACCTCCGCGTCCTCACGACCCGGGTCGTGCCGGCCTTCGAGGAGTACCTCTACGCCCCGGTCGCGTCGGCGGCCCTCTGGCTCGCGAGCCGGGCGCGGCGCCTGCAGTCGGGGCGGCTCAGCTTCTACCTGCTCTACATCCTGCTCGTCCTGCTCGCCGTCCTCGCCCTCGTCCCCGCGCTCCGCTCGTGACGCTCCAGCAGATCCTGGTCGCCTGGGACGGCTCGCGGCCCGCCGTGCGCGCGTTCGAAACGGCGGTCGAGCTCGCACGCCGCTACGACGCGGAGCTCGTCGCGGTATCGGTCGCGCATTCGCCCGCACATGCGGAGACGGCCGGCGACCGGAGGGAATCGGTCGACGCGGCGAGCCGCTATCTCGAGGAGACGCTCGCCGCCGTCCACGACCGTGCCGAGCGGGTGGGTGTCCCGCTCTCGCACGTGATCGTCGAGGGCGACGCTCCCGCCGACGACATTCTCGGGTACGCGCACGAGCACGGCTTCGACCTGGTCGTCGTCGGCCACCACCGCAACCGGCGCGCGGGCCGCTTCCTGCTGCACGGCCTCGCCGAGCGGATGATCTCGCACGCATCGATGCCGGTGCTCGTCGTGACCGACGAGGGCTGACCCGCGCGACGCGTGGAGGTCGTGCCGGAGGACGAGCAGCGACCCTGGCTGACGCGCGGCGTGCTCGGAGTCGGCGCGGCGAGCTTCTTCAGCGACGCCGGCCACGAGATCACGACGGCGCTGCTTCCGACCTTCCTCGTCTCGATCCTGAAGGCGCCCGCCGCCGCACTCGGCTTCATCGAGGGGATCAGCGACGCGCTCGTCGGCGTCGCGAAGCTCGTCGGCGG
>JBOGZX010000487.1:0-12120 GCA_050697615.1 Gaiellaceae bacterium | reverse complement strand
GGCGCGCACCGACCCGGTGCGCGCCGGAGAGTCGCGCCGCTAGCTGACGGTCAGGACGGTCGTGCGCGTCTGCGAGTGACCGTTCTGCTCGTTCGCGACCGCGATGACCGTGTAGGTGTGGTGCTTCACGGGCGTGAACGCCGGCACGAAGGTCACCGAGTCGTCCGCCGCGAGGGTGGCGACGGGCGTCGCCCTCGCGACGACCGTCGAGCCGTCGAGCACGGTGTAGTAGACGCCGATCTCCGATCCGACCGCCGCGTAGTGCGCGAGGTAGGGAACGAACACCCTCACCGCCGGCGCCCGGCCCGCCTTGATCGTCGCCGACTCGCCGTCGATCAGCCGCGCGACCGCACTGAACGCGCTGTACGCGGGCTTGTGCGCGCCGCTCGGCAGCTCCAGGCCGCTCTGCCACGGATTGCCGGCGGAGTCGCGGAACACGAACCAGATGAACATCTGCACGTCAGGATCCTTCTTCGCGATCCCGAGCGCCTGCTTGGCGTATGCCGCCTGCTTCGCGTAGGTGACGCCGTGGGGCTCGCCCGGCTTCGTCTCGTGGCCGTACTCGGTGATCCAGATCGGCACCGTACGGTGGAAGAACCGCTTGAGATCCTGCTCGAACTTCGGCAGCGTCGAGAGGGTCACGTTCGGATAGCGCACCTTCTGCAGCGGCGGCAGGTCCGCCCGCGTCGGATACGGGTGATGTGCCCACGCGTCGAAATGCAGCCCCTTCACCTTCGCCAGGTACTTCGCGAACGTTCCCGGCGCGATCGAGTCGCTGTGGCCGTTGAGCGGCTTGTCGCGGCCGCGCGCCGACGTCTCGCCGACGGCGATCTTTGCGAGCGGGTTGCCCTTCCTGATCCCCGCGTATGCGGCCTTGACGAGCTTTCCGTAGTTCGCCGGGCCGACCACCTTGTAGGTGAGCTTCTTGACCTTGACCCGCTTGCCCTTGACCTTCTTGAACGTCGTCACCGTCTTCACGTTCGAGAACTGCGGCGTCAGGAAGAGCTGCAGGTTGGGCTCGTTCCAGATCGCGTACAGCGCAACCGAGCCGTGCCCGGTGTGGCCGTTGTACCGCGTCGCCAGCATCCGGGAGAACGTCGTGAGGTCCGACATCCTCCGCGGCAGGTGATTCGGCGACTTGCCGCCGTTCGCCCACTTCGGGGTGCCGGTGATGTCGATCATCACGCGCATCCCGTAGAGGCCCGCCTTGAAGACGAGCTCGTCGAGGTCGCCGAGCTTGTAGGCAGGGTCGTCGCCGTTGCTCGCATTCGCCGGACGGGTCGGGGCGATCGTGGCCCAGTTGGCCGACGTGTGGATGACGGACGCCCCGGTCGCCGCCGCGTCCTGCAGGTTCTGGTCGCGGTCGAGCGAGAAGCGGAACGAGCTGTCGTCATAGAATCCAATCGGCATGCGGGACGCTGCCGTCGCCACCGGCGCGACGACCAGGGCAACAAGCACGATCAACACGATGCGTGCGGCTCTCGGCACGGGCAAATCCTCCTCCTCGGGTTCACTGGGCGGGCGAACGGCGGGACCGTAGCGAGCCTCTTTGAGGGTGATGTAAAGAGACCGCCGGACTACCCTGGTCGCGTGAAGACTCGGGTGCCGGCGCTGCTCGGCCTGCTCGCGATCGCGGTTTGGCTCGGTCTCGCCGTCGGCCTCGCGGCGATCACCAGCAAGGTTGCGGACTGGTTCGTGATGACAGACGAGCTGCTCTACGAGCGGCTCGCATTGAGCATCGCGCACACGCACTCACCGCTGCCGCGCGTGCACACGCAGGTCATCTCGAACATCAACCAGCTGTATCCGCTGATCATCGCGCCGGTCTACCGGCACGGAGCGATCCTGCACGGCTTCCACGAGGCGCACGTGCTGAACGCCTTCGTGATGAGCTCTGCGGCGCTGCCCGCCTATCTGCTCGCTCGTCGGGTCAGCGGCAGTCGGTGGCTGCCGTTCGTCGTCGCGATCGCAACCGTGACGGTGCCGTGGATCACGCTCTCGTCGTTCCTGCTGACCGAGGTCGCGGCGTACCCGGCGTTCGTCTGGGCGCTCCTGGGCGTGCAGGCGGCGGTCGCACGGCCGTCGGCTCGCAACGACCTGCTCGCGGTCGCGGGGCTGGTGCTCGCGGTGCTGGCGCGCACGCAGTTCTACGCGTTCGTGGTGATCCTGCCGGTCGCGCTGCTCGCACGCGCCGCGGTCGAGCGGCGGTTGAAGGAGACGATTCGACGCCACGCCGCGCTCGTCGCGGTCTACGCGGTGGGCGCGGCTGCGGCGATCGTGCTGCTCGCCACCGGCCACCACCTGCTCGGCACCTATGCGCAGACCGCCGGCGGAAACCCGCTGCCGCTCTCGATCTTCGGGTCGGCGCCGGCCCACCTGGCGGTCGTCGCGCTGGGAGGCGGCCTCCTCCCCTTCCTGCTCGGCGGCGCCTGGCTCGTCTCGAACCTGCGCCGCAGCGAGACCGCCGAGCGTGCCGCGTTCGCCTGGGTCGGCGCGGCGACGGTCGTCGTGCTCACGTTCGAGGTTGCCTCGTTCGATCTCCGCTTCGGCGGCGGGCTCGTGCGCGAGCGGTACCTCTTCTATCTCACACCTCTGCTGCTGGTCGCGTTCGCGGCCGCGTTGACGGCTCGGCGCGCGCCGCGCTGGTCGCTGGTCGTTCCCGTCGCGATCGCCGGGATCGGCTTCTGGCAGGCCCCGCTTCCGGTGTTCCAGAAGCTGAACGCCGACACGCCGGTGTCCGTGCTCGACGACTGGCTCCGCTCGACGATGCACGGCGGCGGCGGCGCGCGGGGCTTCCTGATCCTGGCGGTGGTCGTGCTCGCGCTGGTCTACGTGGAGGCGTCCGTCCTGGTGCACCGACTGCCGCTTGCACTCTGCCTGTCGATCGTGCTGCTGATCGCGCTGCCTGCCGAGACCGGCTACGCGTTCAAGCGGCTCTTCGCCGTCGACGGCACCTCGGGGCTGCCGCTGACGCTCGACCAGAGCATCGTCTTCGGCTGGGTCGACCGTGAGATCACGACCGGCTCCGAGGCGGTGATGGTCCCGTATCCCGTGCTCCGCTCGGACTACTGGGCGAGCGTCGGCTTCTGGTGGGACTTCGAGTTCTGGAACAAGTCCGTCGACCGCGAGGCGGCGCCGGGCGGCGCCTTCTCGGGCACGCCGCCGGGCAGCTTCCCGAAGCTCGATCTGCGCTTCGACCCGCACACCGGCCGCGCGAACGTCGATCTCGACTCGTACATCGCGCAGTCGATCGCCGACGCACGCTTCCATGTCGCGGGGCGGTTCCTTGCGACCCAGCGGGGAGTCTCGATCGTGTTCCCCGACCGGCCGTGGCGCGCCGACTGGGTGTCGTACGGCCTCTACGACGACGGCTGGACGCGACCCGGCACGACGGCCCGGATCCGCGCCTTCGCCGCCCCGGGGCAGAAGACGCCGCTCGAGCGGACGCTGACCTTCGAGCTGGCGGCGCCGGGCGACGTGGCGTCGCGACCCGTCGTGCTGCGCTCGAACGACGGCGTGTGGCGCGCGAACGTGACGCCGGCGACGATGCAGCAGGCGGTGAGCCTGTGCGTGCCGCGGCGCGGCTACACCGACGTCTCGCTGCGCGCCTCGGGGTCCTCGTCGATCTACGGCGATCCGACGACCGTGCAGTCGGCGGCGGTGGCGCGGCCCGCGGGCGTGCTGGTCGGCGAGGTGACGCTCGCCCCGGAGCCCGGCACGCCCTGCAAGCCGTGAGCCCCCTACACGACGGGCGGCTGCGCGCGCTTCCAGTCGCGGAACGCTGCGAGGAGCGTGCTCTCGGCGTCGGCGGAGAGATCGTCGAGCGTCACGGTGCCGGCGATGCGGATCGTCGCCCGCAGCTGATCGAGGTAGTGCTCGCAGTTCTCGCAGACCGCCAGGTGCTCCTCGAAGCGACGGAGGTCGGCATCGTCGAGCGCCCCCTCGAGGTAGTCGGTGACGAGCTCGACGAGCTCCTGGCAGCTGATGAAGTCGGCGGTGATCATGCGGTTTCCGGGGCGAGGTACTCCTCGAGCGCGCGCCGCACCTTCGCCCGCGCGCGGTGCAGGAGCACTCGTTGGTTGACCTCCGTCAGGCCCAGGGCGTTACAGACCTCCTCCGAGCTCCACCCTTCGACGTCGCGAAGCGAGATGACGGCCGCCTGCGTCGCCGGCAGCGCTGCGATCGCGCCCCCGACCATCTGGCGGGTCTCCGCTGCGAGAAGCCGATCCTCCGGCAACTCGTGCGGCGGGGCCGTCCAGGCCCCCGGGAAGCGCTCGTCGTCCTCGGGCCGGAAGCGGTCCGTGCCGAGGGCCGCCTCGGGCACCCGGCCCGGATCGTTCAGGGCGGAGAACGGCAGCACCCGGCCCTCGCGCTGCGCGCGCGTCTTCGCGGTGTTGACCAGGATGCGGAACACCCACGTCTTCAGCGACGAGCGGCCCTCGAAGCGGTCGAGCGCGCCGAGCACGCGCAGCCACGTCTCCTGGACGACCTCCTCGGCCACCGCCGGTGAGGGAACGAAGATGCGCGCAACCCTCAGCAGCGACGCGTGCCAGTCGCGCACGAGCGCGCGAAACGTGGGCTCGTCGCCGGCGCGCAACGCGGCGACGAGCTGGGCGTCCGGTTGCACGCCGTGACCGTACAGCGCGGGCTCCGCCCAGATGAAGGGCACGCAGGCGCGGAAGGACAGCTTGACGCGAGGCCGTCACGTCGTGAGCGGCAAGGTGCAGGAGCATCTCGCTCCTCTCTTCACTGAATTCATCGGCATGCCGGCGAGCGCACCGGAAAGGCAGCCGGCGTTACCGACGTAGGGCGTTCGACGTCGCTCGCCGAAGCGCGAGCCCATTTCGTCTTGATTTGGGAAAGGGTGGGCGGAATCGGACATTGCGCGACCCCGGCGGTTGTCGCCGCACCTCCGTTGAAGCTGTGTCGAAGTGGGCAAATTCATGCGTGTGGTACACTAATGCGATGGCCCACAACGAGCGTGTGATCACGGTCGGTGAGCGAGGCCGCGTCGTGCTGCCTTCGGCCGTGCGCGCCGAGCTCGCGATCAAGCCCGGAACACGGCTGTTGCTGAGCACCGAGCCGGACGGCTCCCTGCGCCTCCGCCCCTACCGAACCGTTGCGGAACAAGGTCGCGGACTCCTGGCCACGGTCGCCCCTGCCGATCGGTCGATGGTCGATGAGCTGCTGGCCGAGCGTCGCCGCGAGGCCGCGCGCGAGAACGTCGATTAGTGGCGGCTCCCGTCCTCGACGCGTCCGCGCTTCTCGCGTACCTGCGGGACGAGCCCGGCGCGGACGAAGTGGCCGAGGTGATCGCCGGCGGCGCGACCGTCTCGACTGTCAACCTCGCCGAAGTGTTCAGCACCGCAGCAGATCGCGGGCTCGATCCAGCGCAGCTCGCAGAGCAGCTCGCCGACCGCGGATTGCTGGATGGCGCGATCACGGTGGAGCCGTTCACTCCGTCAGACGCAGTCGAGGTTGGCGCGCTCCGCCCGCCGACGCGCGAAGCAGGATTGTCGCTCGGCGATCGCGCCTGCCTCGCGCTTGCTCGGCGTCTCGGCGCTCCGGTCTACACGGCGGATACCTCCTGGGCCAGCGTGACCGTCGACGTCGAACTCCATCAGATCCGCTGACAGCAGCTGGCCGCAGCCATTCGATCGAGGTTGCGCAAGGATACGAAAGACCACTCGAGAACGGCTTGGTCGTGCGCGATTCTCTGCACCACAGGCTACGTGCAGCCGCGCTTTCGTTCGCTTGACCAGACTGGGATATACCGGATATCCTTGACGGGTGGCCAAGGTGCTCGTGTCGCTGAACGATGCGCTCCTTCGGCGTGTCGACCGGATCGCAAAGGCCCGCGGCTTGTCGAGGAGTCGTTATCTCGCGGAACTCGCAGAGCAAGATACGGCACGGTCGGAAGGTCCCGGTAGGTCTCGCGCGGCGAGGCACGCGCTTGCGAAGCTCGATGACCTCTTCGCGGGCGGGGCTCCGGAGGATTCGACGGCCGCGATTCGCGCTGAGCGCGACGCGCGGTGACCGAAGCCGTACTCGACGCATCTGTCGTCATCAAGTGGTTTCGCGCCCAGGGAGAGCGCAACGTGGATGCCGCTCGGGCCCTGCGCGCCTCCTTCGAGGCTGGAGAGCTGATCGTGTTCGCGCCCCCGCTGTTGCGCCTCGAAATCGTCAACGTCGCCGGCAGTCGCTGGCACTGGGGCGAGGCGACGCTCGTCGATCTCGCAACTGCACTCGATGACCTGGGCTTCGAACTGACCGAACCCGAGCTCGTTCGTGTCGCCCATTGGACCTCTCGGGGGCTGACTGCGTACGACGCTGCTTATGTCGCGGTGGCGGAGCTCGTTGGCGCGTCGCTAGTCACGGACGACGATCTCATCATCGAGATCGCGAGAGAGATCGCGCAGCCGCTCACCGAGGGTCAGAGCTAAGAGCCCCGGTCCTGGTTTGCGCGATCAGTTATGGGCCGAACAGGGTATTGCGCGAACCGGATCGATGTCGATCTCGTTGCGCGGCGACTTGCGCTCTGACCGTTCGGGCTCAGCGCGTGAGGGGTAGCAGAACTGCTACCATAGGATCGTGGCGACCATTCCGCAGAAGGAGCTTCGCAACAACGTCGGCGAGGTGCTCCGGCGGGCCCAAGCGGGCGAAGAGTTCACGGTCACCGTCGCCGGCCGGCCGGTCGCGCGACTAGGCCCGGTACGTCCCCGCCAGTGGGTGGCAGGGCCTGCCCTGCAGCGGGTCTGGCAAACGCCTGCGCCGCAGACGCTCGACGCCGATCTTGCCCGCTTCCCCGGCGAGGTCTTCGACACCTTCGTCGAATAGGTGCGCGTCCTCCTCGACACCTCGGTGCTGATTGGCAGCGAGAGCCCAGGCGAGCTCGAAGGTGGAATCAGCGCCGCCTCGATCGCCGAGCTGCATTTCGGCGTTCTCGTTGCCGGCGAGGAAGACGAGCGCGCGCGCCGCTCGCAACGGCTCGGCGTCGTCGAGGCGACCTTCGACCCGCTGCCGGTCGATGCCGCCGTCGCGCGCGAATGGGGAAGGCTCGCGGCAACCGTCGTCAGTCGCGGCGGGAAGCCACGCCGGCGAGCGCTCGACCTCCTGATTGCGGCGACCGCAAACGTGCACAACATCCCGTTGCTGACGCTGAACCCGAAGGACTTGGCCCTGATCTCAGACCTGGTCGACGCGCGAACGCCGACTTCGAACTGACGTCGAACTCGACGCGCATTGGTTCGCGCAATACCCGGAACGCCTCAGAAGAAAGGAATTTCCGCAAAGGCGGGGATTCTAAGGTGGGCAGAACCAGACGTTGCGCAAACCGAGTTCGCGTTGCAGGTGACGTGCTCACGGCCCTGTAGCACGTGGGCTACACTAGCGGCGTATGGCGCGGATGATCACACAGCGCGAGCTGCGCAACGAGAGCGGCGAGATCATGCGCTGCCTCGACCGTGGCGAGAGGTTCGTCGTCACTCGCAATGGGGTTCCGGTTGGCGAGCTGACGCCGATTCGACGCCGGCGCTTCGTGCCGGCAGAGGAAGCAGTCGCCGCCTTCCAGGGCGCGCCACCGATCGACTACGCCCGCTTCCGCCGCGACCTCGACCAACTCGTCGACCAGGACCCGACCCCGCGTGCCTGAACCCCGGCACCCGCGCGGGCTCGCGGATACCGGTGTCGTCATCGATCTCGAGAAGCTCGATCCCGGAGAGCTACCGGTTGAGGTGGCAATCTCCGCAATCACACTGGCAGAACTTGCGGCCGGCCCACACGTGAACGCGGATCCGGAGGAGCGCGCACGGCGGCAAGACCGACTCCAGCGAACCGAGGCCACCTTCGAAGTCTTCCCCTTCGATGCAGCGGCCGCACGCGCGTACGGGAGGCTCTATGCGACCGTTTTGGCGGCAGGTCGCAAGGCGCGGGGCCGACGCGCCCTCGATCTGCTGATCGCCGCGACCGCACTCGCCGCCGAGCTCCCTTTGTACACGCGTAACCCCGATGATTTTGACGGCCTGGACAGCCTGATCGAGATCGTCGCAGTCTGAGCTGACCGACCCGCTCTGCGGGTTTGCGCAACGTTCGAGAAGCGCCGGCGACAAATCCGATGGTTACGACGATCTCGCGAAAAGTGGGCGGTGACGGGATCGAACCGCCGACCTCCTGGGTGTAAACCAGGCGCTCTCCCAGCTGAGCTAACCGCCCGCGCGCTTGAACGGTACAGCGATGATCGGCAGATGGACGTGCGGCCGATTCCGGGGCTCGAGCACCTGCCGTTCGCGGAGGTGTGGTTTCACGCGATCGACGAGGAGAGCTGGCGCGAGGCTTCCGCCGCCGCGCGCGCGATCGGCAAGCCGGGGATCGAGGCGTGGACGACCGGCGCGACGCCCGAGGTCGCCGCGTTTCTGGAGCGCCGCGGCTTCGAGCAGGTCCGGCACTACGCGATCTCCGAGCTCGACGTCGCCGCGGCGCCCGATCCCGATCCTCCCTCGATCCCGTTGACGACCTTCGCGCTGCGGCCCGACCTCGCCGGGCAGCTGTACGAGATCGCACGCGAGGCGTATCCCGATCAGCCGGGCCGGGAGGAGACCCGGCTGCCGGCGCTCGAGGGATGGCGCTCGTGGGGGCTCGATCCGCACCCGCCGGACGCCTGCTTCGTCGCCGTCGAGGCGGGTCGCGCCCTCGGCTACGGCTATCTCGAGCTCGACGGCGAAGCCGGCCGCCACGGCTTCACCGGCGTCCGCCGCGAAGCGCGCGGCCGAGGCATCGCCGGCGCGATCAAGCGCGCGCAGATCGCGTGGGCGAAGCGCGAGGGCCTGCGCATGCTGCGCACGGCGAATGAGCTGCGCCTGCCGCAGATGCTCGCGCTCAACCAGCGGCTCGGCTACCGGCCGCTCTCCACGGAGATCGTTCTGCGCGGCCCCGTCGCGTAGCGAGCTCGAGCTTCCAGGTTCCGAGCGATACCCCCAACGGGATTCGAACCCGTGTCGCCGGCGTGAAAGGCCGGTGTCCTAGGCCACTAGACGATGGGGGCGCGGCAACGCAGGGTACCGTCCCCCGAGTGGCGGAGATTCGCGGCACGACCTGGGACGACTTCGACGCCGCAGTCGACCTGCTGGACGTGCGGAGTCGCGCTGCCTTCGGGATCTCCGATGTCGAGCCGGAGCACGTGCGCCGCCGCTGGCGGCTCCCGGGCGTCGATCTCGCCGCCGACAGCTGGGTCGCGCTCGACGACGGGCGGCTGGTCGGTCACGCGCTGCTCGAGTCGACGCAGCATCTCGGCGTCGCCGCGTTCGACGCCAAGACCGGCTTCGCTCTGCTCGCGCGCGCCGAGGCGCGCGCCCGCGAGCGGGGCTTCGACCGTCTGACCGTCACGACCGTCGCGCAGGACGACCCGGTCCACGCGCTCGTGCAATGTGGCGGCTTCGATCTGACACGCGAGATCCTCCGGATGTGGCGCCCGCTCGACGGAGAGCCGGCCGAGGAGCGCCGCGTGGCAGGGGTGAGCGTCCGAACGTACCGGGCCGCGGACGGGGAGGATGTCCACGCGCTGCTCGACGAGGCTTACGCCGGGTGGGACGGCGATTACGTCGCGCGCGATCATCGAGATTGGCTCGCGTTCATGACGGCGCACGAGGACTTCGATCCCGATCTGTGGTTTCTGGCCGAGCGCGGCGGCGAGACCGTCGGCTGCGCGCTGCACTGGCGCGAGCGCGACCGTCGAGGCTGGGTGAAGGACCTCGCGGTCCGCGCGGCCGAGCGCGGCCTCGGCATCGGCAAGGCGCTTCTCCACGAGGCGTTCCGGACGTATGTCAAGCGAAACGCAACACACGTGGGGCTGAAGGTCGACACGACGAACCCCACCGGCGCGCGACAGCTGTACGAACGAGTCGGCTTCGCCACGGATCAGCGATACGAGGTCTGGGTGAAGGGTCTGTGACGCCGTCGACGACCGTCTCGCTGCTGCGCTGGCTCCGGCGACAGCTGCGCGAGCCGACGCCGCAGCGCGAGCGGCTCGAAGCTGCGATCGCGGCCGACGATCCGGCCGAGGCGCGCCGCATCGTCGACCGGATGAGCTTCTCGATCGAGCAACGCCACCACGTCGAGAGCCTCCTCGACGCGTGGGAACGCGAGGCGACACGGTGAGGTTCGAGCGCGGTCGCCGGGAGGTCGAACTAACCGCTCGCCGATCCTGTCGTCGTCTAGGAGGCGTGAGAGGGTCGATCCCGATCGCCGCTGCGGCGGCTGCCCTGTGCCTGGCCGGCGCTCCGCCGGCCCTCGCGGCGAAGCCCTTGCCGGCGCAGAAGCAGGCGCTCGAGGCGGTGCGGAAGGCGGTCGCGGCGGGGAAGATCGACGGACCGACCGCCGCTGCGGCGCGCGTCGAGATCGCGCGGGCGGCGCGACTGATCCGCCGCCTGCCGTCCGGGCGCCGCGAGCACGTCGAGGTCGCGCTAACGGAGCTCGGTGCTTTCTCGGGAAGGCTGATCCAGCCGCGCGCGGTGTCGCTGATCGGGGAGCTGAAGATCAACGACGACTACTTCTCGAAGCACTGGGCGCCGGCGCCGAAGACGGACGTCACCGACGCCGACGGTGTCGTCTACCGCTATTTCGCCGGCCGCTGCCTCGAGTTCCACCCCCTCGCAAGCTTCGGCGCGCTGAACGCGCTCGTCGCCAGGGGCGACGTGGACGGGACGAGGCGCCTGGCCGACGCGCTCGTCGCGCGCGGCGTCTACCAACACGGCGGCGGGACCGCGTGGGAGTACACGTTCCCGTACGGGGGCGGCGTGCCGTGGGTGTCCGGGATGGCGCAGGCCGTCGCGGCCCAGTCGCTCGCGCGCGCGGCCGGTCTCGTCGAGGACCAGACGACGGTGCTGATGCGCGAGGCGCACGCGGCGTTCGGGGCGATCCCGGGTCGGCTGCTGACGCAGGTCGCCGCCGGGCCGTGGATCCGCCTCTACTCGTTCGAGCGGGTGCAGGTGCTGAACGCGCAGTTGCAGGCCATCGTCTCGCTGACGACGTACGCGGGAGACGCCGAGGACGCGCAGGCTGCGGCGCTCGCGGCGCGGATGGCCCGGGCCGCGGCCGCGACGCTGCCGAGCTTCGACACGGGGTACTGGACCTACTACGCACTGCCGAACGACCCGTCGCCGCTCGACTACCAACAGTTTGTCGTGCAGCTTCTGCGGAAGCTCGGCCCGGGCGACCCCCGGTTCGCCGACGCCGCGAGCCGCATCGCGGCCTACGAGAAGCAGCCACCCGCGTTCATGCTCGCGAACGCCGGCCTCGGGGAGGTGCGGTTCTGGCTCTCGAAGCCGTCGTCCGTGCAGGTCACGTCGGGCGCCGGGCCGACGAAGCGGCTGGCCTTGGAGGGTGGCTGGCACACGCTGTCGTGGAGTCTCCCGAAGCGGGCCGGCATCTACCCCGTGCACGTCGACGCGGTCGACTGGGCCGGAAACCGCGCTTCCTTCGACGCGCTCCCGATCGTTCGGGCGACCTCGACGCTCATGCCGAACCCGCCGGCGAAGAAGCCGAAGCGGGCCACGTCGAACGCGAAGGAAGGCCAGCCGTCGTTCGCCGTCGGAGCCGGGCTCGAGGATCCGTCGCAGCTCGCGCTCGCGCAGAAGGCCGATCTCGGCATGGTGCGGCTGGGGGTGGCGTGGCCGGCGGGCGCGACGACCCCCGACCCGGGTGCGGTGGCGGTCCTGCAGGGGCTGACGGCGAGCACCGGGGTCGTCGTCGACCTGAACGTGACCGCGCTTCCGACCGACCAGCCGAGCCTCGCAGCGCTCGCCGCCTACGCCGCGTCGCTCGCGCAGCAGGTTCCCACACTGCGCGACCTGCTGCTGGCGCCGGCGCCCGTCGTCGCGACGGCGACGACCTACGCCGCGACCTTCGCCGCCGTCCGCGACGCCGTGCACGCGGTCGAGCCGCAGATGCCCGTCGGAGTTGCGATCGACGGCGCGCAGGCGCCGAAGCAGACCGTCGCCGCGCTCGCGCGCTCGCTGCAGACGGGCGGCCCCGATCTCGTCGCGTTCCGCCCGGCGTCGGCGGCCGCCAAGGGCTCGTGGACGGTCGCGAACACCCCACAGCTCGCGAGCGCGCTCGCGCACGGCG
>JBOGZX010000486.1:0-3759 GCA_050697615.1 Gaiellaceae bacterium | reverse complement strand
CGTCGCTCCGCGTGCCAGCTTGATCGCTGCCTCGACCGCTTCCGTGCCCGAGTTAGTGAACAGCACCTTGCCGAGCCGGGCCGGCAGGCGCTTCAGCAGCTCCTCCGCAAGTGCGCCCGAGAGGGCGTTCACACCGAGCTGCACCGAGCCGGGCGTCTCGAGCGCGAGCACCTCGACGAGTGCCTCGCGCACGCGGGGATTGTTGCGCCCGACGTTGAACATCCCGTAGCCGCCGAGCAGGTCGAGGAAGCGGGTGCCGCCGGCGTCCCACAGATAGGCGCCTTCGGCCCGCGCCCAGCGCCGGTCGAAGCCGATCGCGCGCAGCATCCGCACGAACTGGGGGTTGACCGAGCGCGCATAGCTCGCGAACGGGTCGCCGGCGAGCACCTCCGAAAGCATCCATGTACTAAACACTTTTCGCGGTCCCGTGCGTCGTATCTGTGAGATGGGAGACCGGATCGGGCAAGGGGCGACGCTGGCGGAGATCGAAGCGGTCTACCGCGCGGACTTCGAGGATTTCGCCACCGTCGCCGCCGCGATCTGCCGGTCGCAGTTCGCAGCCCGCGACGCGGTGCAGGAGGCGTCCCGATGGTGCTGTGGTTCAGGCCGAAAGGAGGAAGCCGGCGTCCGGTTTGGCTGTTTCCCGGGCAGGAAACGGATGTGCCATGTCCACACTTCTTGCAGCCAGTGATGTTCAGTTTGCGGTCTCGGCGTTCGCGCCGCTTGCAATCGGGTTCTTCGGGCTCGGCACCGGTTACCTGATCTACGGGCCGCAGGAGCTTCTCGGCCTGCCGGCGCGTGACCGGGCGGTCGACATCTCCACCGGGATCTGGGGCATCTGGATGCCCGGCTTCATGCAGTTCCTGGCGGGGACGTACCTGTGGATCGGACTCGCGTGGTTCCACTCGTTCCGCGAAGCGCCGCTCTACATGGCCGCACTCGCGTTCACGGCATACGGCGTTCACTGGTGGGCGATCGGCCTGACGCGGACGTTCGGCGGCGACCCACGGCCGGCCGGGTTCATGTCAATTGCGTTTACCGTCCTCTCGGTGCTCGGCGCGCTCGTCTTCTTCAAGGCGTCGGACTCGCCGGTCGGCATCCTCTTCGTCGGACTGGTAGGCGTCTACGTGAGCGACCTTTTCGCAAGCCTCGGCTATCGCACCGTGTCGCGCGACGGCGGTCCCGCCGTGCGCGAGCGGACGTCCCTGGGCGAGCTCGGGGAGCGGTCGCTCGGGCTGTTCCATCTGGCGACCGGCGGCTGGCTGATGTACCTGACCTTCGCCGCGACGGTCAACGCAGCACTCGGCTGGACGTGGTGGCTGTAGCCCTGGCGTTGTAAGGCGCGCCTTACCCTGACCGACGGTTAGGCTCTCCTCCGATGGAGGCAACCGAGCAGCCGCCGGTCGAGGGCGCCGATTCCCCCGCGGGCGAGACCCAGCGCGACCTGCAGGGCGTCTCCCGCTACTACGAGCTTGCGAAGCGGGCCGAATGGCAGGTGCGGGACCTGCCGTGGGGTGAGATCCCGCCAACCCCGGAGTACAAGGGGTCGCCGCAGAAGCTGGCGCGCCGCCAGGACCTGTGGCGCTCGGTGATCACGCAGCAGTTGCAGGCCGACGAGCTGGCAGTCGAGATGGCGACGCAGCTCTTCGCGATCGCTCCCGACCACGAGGCGAAGCTCTACTACACGACGATGGTGCAGGACGAGTCGCGCCACACCGAGGCGTGGCTGAAGCTGATCCACGAGGCCGGCGGCATGGCCGAGCGCGACCCGTATCTCGACTCGCTCGCCCACATGACGCTCGACGCCGACACGCTCGAGGAGAAGGTCTTCCTGATGCAGGTCTTCTACGAGCGGCTGATCATCCCGCGCTTCCGGAGGATCGCGCGCTCGTCGCGCGGCACGGTGCTGGAAGACCTCTGCAACCGGCTCGCGATCGACGACGGCATCCATCACGGCGCCGGCATGGCGTACGAGCGCGTGCTGCTCGAGGGCGCCGGAACCGGTGTGAAGACGAAGCTCGTCGAGGCTGCCAACCGCCTGCTGCCGCTCTTTGCGCAGCACGCGCTGTGGCGTCCGAAGGCGCGGGAGTTCATCGGTGCGCTGATGCGCGAGACCGACATCCGGATGCTGAAGGACGACCTCGAGAACGGCGTGCGGCTCGCGCGGTCGCTCGGCGTCGACGTCAGCGGGATCGAGCTTCCGTATTGACCTCGAGCGAGCTGCTGCTGACGGGAGGCTGCCTGTGCGGCGCGGTGCGCTTCGAGGTGACCGAGCCGCTCGTCTCCGCGTCGTACTGCCACTGCACCCGCTGCCAGCGCCGGACCGGGACCGCCGCGTCGCCGCAGGCGCGCGTCGCGCCGGGCGCGCTGCGCCTCACGAGCGGCGCCGAGCTCGTGCGCGAGTGGGATCCGGGCGACCACGGCTGGCCGAAGTGCTTCTGCTCGGTCTGCGGCAGTGCGCTCTGGAGCCGCAGCCCGTCGGGCGAGCCGATCTACGGGGTGCGCCTCGGCGCGTTCGACGAGGACCCGGGCATCCGTCCGCAGCACCGGCAGTTCGTCGCCTATGCGGCGGCGTGGGAGGCGATCCCCGACGACGGTCTGCCTCGCTACGCCGAAGGACGTCCGCCGTCGGACGCAGCCGTCCGTTAACCTCGGTCCGGCAATGTGCTTCGACACCGACTCGACGCCGCCGATCCCGGTCATCGCGGGCGCGTCGGTGTCGCACGACGACCTGACGCTGCGCGCCGCGGACGGCAACGAGCTCGCCGCGTTCATCGCCACGCCCGAAGGGCCGGCGGCTGCGGGAGTCGTGATCCTGCCGGACGTGCGCGGGCTCTACCGCTTCTACGAGGAGCTCGCGCTCCGCTTCGCCGAGCGCGGCTACGCGGCAATCGCGATCGACTACTTCGGCCGCACCGCCGGCGCGGGCAAGCGCGACGACGATTTCGAGTACATGCCGCACGTCGAGCAGACGACCTCCGAGGGCGTTCAGGCCGACACGCGTGCGGCGGTCGAGAAGCTGCGCGCGCTCGGCTGCGCGAGCGTGTTCACCGTCGGCTTCTGCTTCGGCGGCAGCAACTCCTGGGCAGCGGCGGCCTCCGGTCACGGGCTCGCCGGCTCGATCGGCTTCTACGGCACTCCGACGCGGGAGCGCCGCGGGCCGAGCGTGGTCCAGCGCGTACGCGAGATCGAGTGTCCGATCCTCGCGCTGCAGGCGGGCGACGACGGGCACATCACCGCCGAGGACAACGACGCCTTCGAGCGCGCGCTCACCGGCGTCGGCGTCGAGCACGAGATCGTCACGTACGACGGTGCGCCGCACAGCTTCTTCGACCGCAAGCAGACCGAGTTTGCCGAGGCGTCGGACGACGCCTGGCGCCGGGTGCTCGCGTTCGTCGATCGACACGTGTGATCCTCGCGATCGACCAGGGGACGACGGGCACCACCTGCCTGGTCGTCGACGACGACGACCTGCGCGTGCTCGGCCGCAGCCATCGCGAGCTTCCGCAGCACTTTCCGCGTCCCGGCTGGGTCGAGCACGACCCGGAGCAGATCTGGCAGAGCGTCGCGAGCGCCGCGGAAGCCGCGCTTGCCGCCGCCGGCGTAGCCGCCGCCGACCTCGACGCGATCGGGATCGCGAACCAGCGCGAGACGACGCTGCTCTGGGAGCGGTCCAGCGGTCGCGCGGTCGCGCCGGCGATCGTCTGGCAGGACCGGCGCACGGCAGGTCGCTGCCGCGAGCTCGACGTTGGCCTGATC
>JBOGZX010000485.1:0-2630 GCA_050697615.1 Gaiellaceae bacterium | reverse complement strand
GCCTTCGCGTCGGCGCGGCGGCGGTCGATGTTCCGGTAATCGACCAGGTCGAGTCCGAGGTCGAGCATCCGTGCGTAGTCGCCGGAGTCGTAGACGCAGCCGTTCGGCGTCTCGTACGGCATCTCGTCGGCGCCGATGTAGTTGCGCTTGCGCACCTCGATCGGATCGAGTTGGAGCTCGTGCGCGACGATGTCGATCACCCGCTCGGTGAACCAGAGGTGCTGCATGCGCGAGTAGCCGCGGTTCGGCGAGCAGGGCGCCTTGTTCGTCGCCACCTGCGTGAAGTCGACGCGGATGTTGCGCCAGCGGTACATGCCGGGCGCGACCTGCGACCAGATGATGCACCCGAGCGGCTCGTAGCGCAGCCACGCGCCCGCGTCGTCGAGCGCCTTCGTGCGGAATCCGAGCAGCGTGCCGTCGCTGCGAACGGCGACCTCGGTGTCGAGGAACCACCGTTCGTTGGCGTGCGACATCGACATGTGGAAGTCGGTGCGCCACTCGGTCCACTGGACCGGGCGCCGGAGCTTTCGGGCGAGCAGGCAGCAGACCATCAGCTGCGGGTGGGTGGTGATCTTGTTGCCGAAGCCGCCGCCGATGTCCTGCGTGACGAAGCGCAGCTTGTCGAGCCCGCAGCGAAGCGCCGGACCCATCATGATCGCGGCGAAGCCCGGGAACTGGTTGTTGCAGTGGATCGTCCACTGGCCCGTGCCGCGGTTGTACTCGACGAGGGCGCCGGTGGTCTCGAGCGGCGTCGAGTTGAAGCGGTGAAAATGAAGCTCGTCGATCTTGACGATCTTGTCCGCCTCGGCGAAGGCGGCGTCCGGGTCGCCCCACTCGAAGGAACCCTCCCACATCACGTTCGTGCCGGCCTCCTCGTGCAGGACCGGCGCTTCCCGGGCCACGCGGGCGTCGACGACCGGACCGATCTCTTCGTACTCGATCTCGACCAGCTCGGAGGCGTCGCGTGCGCGCTCGCGCGTCTCCGCGACGACCGCGACGATGGCCTCTCCGACATAGCGCACCTTGCCGACGGCGAGCGCGTAGTCCTTGAGGTTCGACGCGGGCAGCTGCGCCAGCTGGAAGAACGGATCGGTGAGGGAGGCCACCTCCTCGCCGGTGAGCGTCCCGTAGACCCCCGGCAGCGCCTCCGCCTGCGAGACGTCGATCGAGGTGATGTGCGCGTGCGCGTAGGGCGAGCGCACGAAGTGGATGTAGCCCATGCCGTGACGCTTGATGTCGTCGACGAAGACGCCCTCGCCCTGGACGAGCCGCCGGTCCTCTCTGCGCGGGACGCTCCGGCCCTTCGCGTGCTCGGCGGGTGCCTCGGTCTCGACCTGCTCGGGGGCGATCGTCGTCGAGCTCACTGTCCGGAGGCCTCCTTGACGGCCGCGAAGATGTTCCAGTACCCGGTGCAGCGGCAGATGTTGCCCTGCAGCCCCTTCCTGATCTCGTCCTCCGACGGCTGCGGGTTGGCGCGCAGCAGCGCAGTCGCGCTCATCAGCATGCCGGGCGTGCAGTACCCGCACTGGAGGGCGTGGTTCGAGCGAAACGACGCCTGCAGCGTGTTCAGCTCGTCGCCGTCCGCGAGCCCCTCGACCGTCTCGATCGTCGAGCCGTCGGCCTGGACGGCGAGCATCATGCAGCTCTTGACGAGCCTCCCGTCGACGATCATCGAGCAGGCGCCGCAGTTGCCGGTGTCGCAGCCGATATGGCTGCCGGTGAGGTCGAGGTCGTCGCGGACGAAGTGGATCAGGAGCTTCCGCGCCTCGACCTCACGCTCGTAGGTCGTGCCGTTGATCGTGACCGAGATCGACCGCGAGGTCGAGACGGGCGAAGCGCTCGCGTCCACTGGGGTCAACCTTTCATCCTGTGGGAGGCCTGGGCGACTGCCCTGACGGCGACCACCGCCGCCAGGTGGGAGCGATACTCGCTCGAGGCGTGGATGTCGGAGGGAGGGTCGAGCTCGGCCCCCTGCACGGCCTCGCGGACGGCCTCGGCGTCGGCCGACTCGGGCTCGAGCACCAACGGGACGGCGTCGACGCAGCCGAGCGCGACCTTGACGCCGCCGTTGATCGACGCCGCGGCGCTGACGATGCACGTCCCCTCCACGCCGAGCGTGACGGCCTCGAAGCCGTCCGCGCGCCCGGCAGGGATCCGGATCTTCGTGAGCAGCTCGCCGGTGCCGACGGCCGTCATGTAGACGCCGCGGAAGAAGTCTGAAGCGGAGACGGTGCGGTCGCCGCCGGCGCCGTGGATCGTCATCTCCGCGCCGAGGGCGGCAAGGAGCGGCGGCAGGTGGTTCGTCGGGTCGCTGGTGCAGATGTTCCCGCCGATCGTGCCCCGGTTCCGCACCTGCACGTCGGCGATCTGCGCGCACACCTCGCCGAGGATCGGCCGGGCCCGCGCCTCGCTCGACTCGATGATCTCGGTGTAGGTCGTCATCGCGCCGAGCTCGAGCGTCCCGTCGCTGCCGAGCTCGATCCCGCGCAGCTCCTCGATCCGCGAGAGGTCGACGAGCGCGTCCGGCGAGCCGGCGCGCGCCTTCATCACGTTGACGAGCGTCTGCCCCCCGCCAGAGCGCGGGCGCCGTCGTCTTCGGTAAGCAGGCGGATCGCCTCTCCGAGCGATTC
>JBOGZX010000484.1:0-1634 GCA_050697615.1 Gaiellaceae bacterium | reverse complement strand
GCCAGCTGGTAGTCGGGGATCTCGCCGCGCGCGTAGCCGAGGATCAGGTCGGAGAGCTCGCCGGCCGTCAACTCCCCGCCGTCGCGCTTTCGCTGGATCAGCTCCGCCGGGCGGATCACTTCGTGGCGACGAAGACGGTCGTGCGTGCGTGCACGATGAACGGCAGCTCGACGTGCCTGGGCACCTCCGCGACCGTCACCTGCATCGAGTCGCGGTAGTCGACGAGCTTCTGCCGGTTGCGCACGGTGACGGTCACCTCCGCGTCGCGCCGCTCGACCCGCGCGAAGTGCGGCGCGAGGAGGGCAGCGCCGTTCTCGCGGTTGAAGCTCTCGCCCTCGCCCTCCGGGTAGCGGAGCAGCGCTCGAAGCTCCTGGAGGTGCGTGACCGAGTTCGTGGCGGCGACCAGCGCGCCTCCGGGAACGAGGACCCGCGCGAGCTCCGAGAGGCCGCGAGGGAGATCGGGGACGTGGTACAGCATCCATGCGGCGACGACGACGTCGAACGAGCGATCGGGGAACGGAAGTTGCTGCACGTCGCCGACCGCGGCGTCGAGACCGCGGCCGCGGGCCAGCTCGACCATCCGGGGCGAGAGATCGAGGAACGACACCCGGGCGCCGAGCTCGTCGCGCATCCACTCGGCGAGCTCGCCGGGTCCGCCTCCGACCTCGAGCACGCTTTCCGGCGCGAGCTCGCGAAGGCCGTCACGGAGAACGTCGTGCGGTTGTGTGCCCTCGCTCTCTTCGTACAGCGCCTGCCGTGCCCGCAGGTTGTCCTCGCGGGCGTACTGCTCGCGCACGCCGGCCGGATCGTCGATCCGGCTCACGGCTCGACGATGGCGGCGCCGGGGACGCCGCGCGGCGCCGCCGACCGGCCGAGCCAGGCATTCACCGTCGCGCCGACGTCGCCGAACTCGCCGCCCTCGTGCAGTCTCCCCGCGGCGTTCCGCCCCTCGACGTAGGCAAGCAGGAGCGCGTGCTCCCGCGAGTGGTCGGTCGACGGCGTCGTCGGGTCGCAGCCGTGATCCGAGGTGAGGATCAGCAGGTCGCCCGCCCGCAACGCCTCGAGCAGGTCCGGCAGCCGGCGGTCGAAGTCCTGCAGGCAGCGGTGGAAGTTGACCGGATCGTTTCGGTGGCCCCACAGCGAATCGGTCTCGACGAGATTGGTGAAGACGAAGCCGTCGTCGACGGTCCGCAGGAGCTCCTCGGTCTTCTGGATACCCTCGACGTTCGACTTCGTCGGAAACTCCTCGTCGACGTCCTGGTGGGCGAAGATGTCGCCGATCTTGCCGACTCCGTACACCTTGTGGCCGGCGGCCCGGACGAGCGAGAGGTAGTTCGGCCGCTTCGGAACCAGCGAGAAGTCGTGCCGGTTCGCAGTGCGCTCGTAGGTGCCCGGACCGCCTTCGAAGGGGCGCGCGATCACACGGCCGACCGCATGCTTGCCGGTCAGGATCTCGCGCGCGACGCGGCAGGCGTCGTAGAGCTCCTCGAGCGGCACCGTCTGCTCGTGCGCTGCGATCTGGAAGACGGAGTCCGCGCTCGTGTAGACGATCCACTTGCCGGTCTTCTGGTGCTCCTCGCCGAGCTCCTGGATCACCTCGGTGCCGCTCGCGGGCTTGTTGCCGAGCACGCCGC
>JBOGZX010000483.1:0-2589 GCA_050697615.1 Gaiellaceae bacterium | reverse complement strand
AGCCGCCCTCGGGCGGTGTGAGCCGTCCGCCCTTCGCCGTGATCGCGCCGCACTGGATGCAGTTCGACGGCGCGACGTTCACCTCGACCGTCCCGTCGCCGTCGTCGTCGCCCACCTCGTACACCTGTGCGGGGCACATCCGCGTCCACATCTCCGCCAGCTCGCGCGGCACCTTCGTCTGGATGCGAATGTGGTTCGGCTGGTCGTCGCGCGTGCGATTCCCCGACGCGAAGACGCTCGACAGCTTGTCGAACGTCAGCTGCCCGTCGGGTACCGGGTACGACGTGGCCCGGTCGGTCGAGATCAGCCGCTGCTCGGCATCGCGCTCGGTGCGCGCGTTGCCAGGCGGAAACTTCCCCTTCGTCGCCGTCATCGCACCGGCCAGCGCACCGCCGAGATAGAACCCGCGGCCGAACGCCTGCCTCATGTTCCGCACCTCCTGCAGGTCGCGCCAGACGAACGATTCCCGCAGCGACTCGTCGTACGACGCGAGTGCCGCCCGCGCCGACGCACCGCGCTGCAGGGTGCGCCAGGCGGCCTCCGCGGCCAGCCGGCCGGACTCGATCGCGTAATGGATCCCTTTCAACGCCGGCACGTTGACGAGACCGACGCCGTCGCCCGCGAGCAGCAGCCCCGGCGCGTGGAACCGGCGGGGCAGCGCCACGAACCCGCCCTCGGGAATCGTCTTCGCGCCCCACTGCACCCGCTCACCTCCCTCGAGGATCCGCCGGATGCGCGGATGCGTCTTCAGCTCCTGCAGCAGATCGTGCACCGACAGCTCGGCGTCCGTGTAGTCGAGCCCCACGACCATCCCGATCGACACCATGTCGTCGCCCATCGGGTAGACGAACGAGCCGCCGAACTCGCGGTAGCGCCGGCCCGGGCGCAGCGGCCAGCCCATCGTGTGGATGACCCGGTCGAGCGGCTTCGCGACCTTCCACACCTCCTTGACGCCGAGCGCCCACACCTGCGGGTTCTCGCCGCGGAGCCCGAACCGCTCGAGCGCGGCGCCGGTGAGATGCCCCTGTGTCCCCTCGGCGAGGATCGTGACGCGCGCGGTGATGTCCGATCCCGGCTCGAAGTTGCCGAGCCGCTCGCCGTCGCGGCCGCGCCCGCGGTCGCCCGTGCGCACGCCGAGCACGCGCCCGCCGTCGACGAGCAGCTTCTCGGCGGCCGTCTCGGGCAGGATCGTCGCGCCCGCCGCCTCCGCCTCGTCGGCCAGGAAGCGCCCGAGCTGGGAGAGCGACGCAACGTAGTTGCGGTCGTTGACCATCGTCGGCGGCGTGGGAAGCCGCCAGGCGCGCCGCTTCGTCAGAAGCAGGACGGACTCGGCCTCGACGCGCCCGTAGAAGGGCAGCTCGTCCATCCGCCTGCGGCCGCGAAAGAGCAGGCGAAGCCCACGTGGGTCGATCACCGCTCCCGACAACAGGTGCGATCCCGGGCCCTTGCCCTTGTCGAGCACCGCGACCGGCACCTCCCCGAGGCGCTCCGCCGTGGTCGGATCCTCCTCGATCAACTGTCCCAGGCGGATCGCGGCGGCGAGGCCGGCCGGCCCGGCCCCGACGATCAGGAAGCCGACGTCGATCCGCTCGTCGATCGGGTCCGTCGGCGGCTGGATCGCCTCCGCTGGCGTCCACGGCGGCGGAAAATCTGACGGACGAACGCTCACGCGGAGGTTCTCTAACCTTTGCGCGAGCGGACGAGCTCGGTCAGCTTCGGGACGATCTCGTGCAGGTCGCCGACCACGCCGAGGTCGGCGACCTCGAAGATCTGCGCGTTCGCGTCCTTGTTGATCGCGACGATCACGTTCGAGGACTGCATGCCCACCTTGTGCTGGATCGCGCCGGAGATGCCGAGCGCCACGTACAGCTTCGGCGACACCGTCTTCCCCGTCTGCCCGACCTGCGCCGAGTAGGGGTACCAGCCGGCGTCGACCACCGCGCGGGTGGCGGCGACAGCGCCCCCGAGCGCCTTCGCCAGCTCCTCGGCGAGCGAGAACTTCTCCGGCTCGCCGAGACCGCGGCCGCCCGCGACGATCACCTCGGCATCCTCGATCGACGGGCCCTGCTGCTCGGCGTGCGCCTGCTCGACCATCTCGGCCCGCATCGAGAAGTCCTCCAGCTCGACCGCGGCGTCCTTCACCTCCGCGCTGCCGCCGCTCTCGCTCGCGTCGAACACGCCGGCGCGGAAGACGGCGAGCCTGACCGGGCTCGACCAGGCCACGTCGACCACGACCGTGTCCCCGAGCTGCGGCGCCGTGCCCTGCTCGCCGTCGAAGTCGGAGAGCCCCCAGTTGAGTCCGGCGTCGAGCCGGGCGGCGAGGCCCGCGGCGACGTCGGCGGCGAGCACCGACTGCGCGAACAGCACGGAGTCGTAGCCCTCGTCGCGGACGAGCTTCGCGAGGACGTCGACGCGCGGCTGCGGCAACGGGGCGGCCAGCCGCTCGTCGTCCGCCACCCAGACGGTCGCGGCGCCGTACCGTCCCGCCTGCTCCGCGGCGTCGCGAACGCCCGAGCCGGCGACCACGCCCCCCACCTCGCCTCCGAGCGACGCCGCCTTCGAGAGCACGCCGAGCGAGCCCTTCGAGAC
>JBOGZX010000482.1:0-5253 GCA_050697615.1 Gaiellaceae bacterium | reverse complement strand
CTGCTCGAGCCTGCGGGTCGCCTCGCTGCGCCTCACGTTGGGCCTTTTCTACCGCGACTTGAGGGTGGCGGGAAGGGCTGGTAACGTGGTCGACGCGGTTCGGAGCGACGCCGGCAAGCCCCTGAGGGGCGCAGGCCGGGTGCCCGGGCCGAGCGGTTCCAAGGAGACCGCCGCGAGACGCCCTGTCGGAGCGGAAACGTGTCGAATCTCTGGCGAATCGGGCCATAGAAAAAGCCCCGTTTCCGAGGCTTTTCCCGTAGCAGGCCTGTAAGCCGGATTCTGTCTCGGGTGACCATCCCTCTTGGCAGCTACCCGGGCCCTTCGGCGGGCCGCCGGATTGCGGGCCCTGTTCGCCTTGCACCGGACGGGGTTTGGCAAGCCGCCGCGTCGCCGCGGCGCTGGTGGGCTCTTACCCCACCGTTTCACCCTTACCGCCGACCCCTGGCGAGAGGAGCCGGAGGCGGTCTGCTTTCTGTTCCACTTTCCGTCGGCTTTCGCCGCCTGGCTCACGCCAGCGTCCTGCCCTGCGGTGTCCGGACTTTCCTCGACGCGCGCCGCGCACCTGAGCGCACGAGACGCGCCGCGGTCACCCGGCCTGCACGGTGGATTCTAGCCCCGAATCGAGCGCGTGCTCGTCGCCGAGCTGGCTCCCGCACTCCGGGCAGAACACGCATCCGCCGCGTGCGTGCATCACGAACTCGCCGCAGACGAGGCACTCGAGGGAGGCCCCGCGCAACAGCGCCACCAGCTCCTGGTCGAGCGTGCGGTGCAGCGATGCGACGTCGGCCACCGTCACAGCTCCCTGAAGACCCCCACGACACGACCGAGAATCTGGACGTGGTCGGCGTAGATCGGCTCCATCGTCGAGTTCTGCGGCTGCAATCGCACGCGGCCGCTCTCGCGGTAGAACGTCTTCACCGTCGCCTCGTCGGCCGACTCGTCGCTGCCGGCCAGCGCGACGACGATCTCGCCGTTCCGCGCATCCTGCGCGCGCTGCACGATCACGAGGTCGCCGTCGAGGATGCCGGCCTCGATCATCGACTCGCCCCGGACGCGCAGCAGGAAGTCGCCACTCGTCGACGCCGGCATCGGCAGGTAGTCCTCGATGTTCTGCTCGGCGAGCAGCGGACTGCCGGCCGCGATCTCGCCGACGAGGGGAAGGCGGGCCACGTCGCGTCGCTCGTCCTGGGCGGCCTGAACGCTCTGGGGCCGTTCGCGGCCGATCAGCTCGAGCGCACGCGGCTTGGTCGGGTCTCGGCGCAGCAGGCCGGCCCGCTCCAGGTTGGCGAGATGCGCGTGCACCGTCGAGGGGGACGCGAGGCCGACCTGCTCGCCGATCTCGCGGACGGTCGGCGGGTAGCCGTGCCGGTCGACGTACTCGACGAGGTAGTTCCAGATCTCCTGTTGACGGGCGGTGAGCACCTGGCTCCTCCGGAGGGTCGCGTGACGTGGACGAACGTGTGTTCGACGTGAAGGGTAGAGGTTCCTGCGGACGGCGTCAACGAAAAGAGAAAGCCGCCCCGGGCGGGACGGCTTCGATGCGCTGGAGAGGACTTGAACCTCCACGACCGCAATGGCCACTAGGCCCTCAACCTAGCGCGTCTACCAATTCCGCCACCAGCGCGTGAGAGCGCGCCTAGTGTAGCGGCGCGCTATTCGAGGGGCGAGAGCTCGCGCTCGAGCGTCGCCCGTTCCGACTCGAGCCACGGCGGCAGCGACAGGCCCCGGCCGAGCGACTCCGACGGCTCGTCGACGAGGAACCCCGGCCCGTCGGTGGCGACCTCGATCAGCATCCCGTCGGGCATGCGGAAGTAGACCGAGCGGAAGTACTTGCGCTCCTGGACGTCGGTCGGCCGCAGCCCGAGCGCCGTCAGCCGTTCGAGCCATTCGTCGAGCTCCCCGTCGTCGGCCGCCCGGAACGCGATGTGATGCGTCGTCCCGGCGCCGATCAGCGCGGGCTCCTCGGCCGGCGCGCCGAACCGCAGCGGACCCTCCTCCTCGAACAGGCCGACGTACAGGTCCGGGTTCCCGATCACGGTCACGCTATGGAGCCGCGGCGCCTCTCCCGGGACGAGTCGCAGGCGCAGCCCGTCGGGATCGGAGAGCTCGGTCTCCTCGGCGACCGTCGGTGTCTCGAGCGTCAGCGACTCGAGCGTCCCGCGGCCGAGCCGTCCGGGCTCCGCCCGCGGCCACTCGAAGAACGTGACGAGCGTCCCAGGGCTGCCGACGTCGTCGCCGAAGTAGAGGTGGTAGCTGTGCGGGTCGTCGAAGTTGACCGTCTTCTTGACCAGCGAGAAGCCGAGCCGGTCGCGGTAGAAGTCGACCGTCTGCTGCGCGCCCGAGCAGACGCACGTCACGTGATGCAGGCCCGCGAGCGGCATGGGCAGGGAGTCTACGACCCGCGGAGGGACCGGCGAACGGTCTACTGGAGCACGCGGAACAGCACGATCGTGTTGAGGAAGAACAGGAGCGCGACCACCACGGTCACGCGTGTCAGGTTCTTCTCGACGATGTGCGTGCCGCCCTGCGACTGCGGCGTGAAGCCCATTCCGCCCATGCCGGCGTCGCGGCCCGAGTGCATCAGGATCAGCCCGACGAGGGCCGCCGAGAGCAGCACGTGGATGACGGCAAGCGTCGGCAGCATGCGCCCGGATTGTAGCGAGCCCCTATCGTCCCTCGGGATGGACGAGGTCGAGGCCCGGCGGAAGATCCACGACCTGCTGCTCACCGGCGACAACCGGCTGAAACAGGGCGTCTCGGCCGAGAAGATCCGCGCGAGCTACGAGCAGGCGCTCGCCGTCGCGCGCGAGCACGGCCTCGAAGAAGGCGTGCGGCCGCTCGTCGAGCTCAGGCTCGCCGATCTCGAACGGCTCGCTCGAGGATCTGCTCCACCCGCTCCACCTGCCGGCTGAGCTCGTGCCCGGCGGCCGCCTCGCGCGCCGCGGCGTTCGGCGAGGGAAGGGACGCGGCGGTCTCGAGTGCACGGGCCAGCGCGGGGACGTCGAGCGGGTCGACGAGCACGCCCGCGTCCGGCGAGACGAACTCCGGCGGTCCGCCGACGCGCGTCGCGACGACGCTGCGCCCGCACGCCATCGCCTCGAGCAGCGCCTGGCCGAACGGCTCGAGGAGCGCGGGGCCGCAGACGACGTCGGCCGCGGACAGCCACGCCGGCACCTCGTCGTGCCGGACGCTGCCGACAAGCCGCACCCGCTCGCGTCCCTCGAGCTCGACGCGAAGCGGCCCCTCGCCGACGAAGGTGAGCGAGCCGCGGCCGAGCGAGGCGAACGCATCCGCGAGCCGCACCACGTTCTTGCGCTCCGTCAGCGAGCCGACGTGCACGAACGCGGGCTGCTCGAGCTCCGCCGCCGGGGCGACCGCGTCGAACCGTTCGAGGTCGACGCCCGAGTCGACGACCTCCGTCTTCCCGCGCGCCTCCGGAACGCGCTCCTCGAGCTCGCGCCGCAGGTACTGCGACACGGCGACGACGGTGCTCGCGCGGCGCACGACGCGGCGCGTCATGGCGGCGGCGCCGGGGATGCTGCCGACGTTGCGCACGTCGCGGCCGTGCGCCGTGACGACGAGCGGCGCGTCGACCTCCGACGCGAACAGGCCGGACGGGACGAGGAAGTGCGCCCACACGACGTCGGGCGTCGCGGCGCGACGGACACGGCGGCGCAGCTCGAGGAAGCGCGCCTTGCCGCCGGCGCGCCGGTCGAGCACCGCCAGCTCGAGCTCGTGCCCCCGCTCGCGCAGCACCCGCTCCTGCTGCGCGACGAACGACCCGAGATCGGGATCGTCGGGGCCTGGGTACATCTGCGAGACGAGGAGGATCCTCACCCGGGCGGACGCAGGCGGTCGTATTCGCCCCACTCCGTGCGCAGCACGCCGCAGATCTCGCCGATCGTGCAGCGCGCGCGCAGCGCGTCCCGCATCGGGAACAGCAGGTTCCCGGTGCCGCGCGAGACCTCGCGCACGCGCTCGAGCGCGGAGCCCGCGTCGGCCGCGTTCCGCTCCGTGCGCACCCTCGCGGTTCGCTCGAGCTGCCGCCGCTCCGCCGCCGGGTCGATCTGCTGCAGCTCGATCGGCGCCTCCGTCTCGGCGACGTAGACGTTCACGCCGACGATCGGCCGCTCGGCCGACTCCACCTGCTGCTGCCACCGGAACGCCGAGTCCTCGATCTCGCCCTGAACGAACCCCTGCTCGACCGCCTGCACCGCCCCCCCGATCTCGTCGACGCGCTCGATCAGCTCCCATGCGCGCGCCTCGAGCTCGTCGGTGAGCGACTCGATGTAGAAGGAGCCGCCGAGCGGGTCGGCGGTCGCGGTCGTGCTGGCCTCGGCGCGCAGGATCTGCTGCGTCCGCAGCGCGATCGTCGCTGCGTGCTCCGTCGGCAGCGCGAGCGCCTCGTCGAACGAGTTCGTGTGCAGCGACTGCGCGCCGCCGCAGACGGCGGCGAGGGCCTGCACGGCGACGCGGACGATGTTGTTCTCGGGCTGCTGCGCGGTGAGCGTCGACCCGCCGGTCTGCGCGTGGAACCGCAGCGCGAGCGCCTTCGGGTTCGTCGCGCGGAAGCGCTCGCGCATGATCCGCGCCCACAACCGGCGCGCCGCCCGGAACTTCGCGACCTCCTGGAAGAAGTCGTTGTGCGCGTTGAAGAAGAAGGAGAGGCGCGCGCCGAAGTCGTCGGGCGACAGCCCGGCGTCGACGGCGGCCGAGCAGTAGGCGATGCCGTTCGCGAGCGTGAACGCCAGCTCCTGCACCGCCGTGGAGCCGGCCTCTCGGATGTGGTAGCCGGAGATCGAGATCGTGTTCCACGAGGGGATCCGCTCCGCGCAGTAGGCGAAGAGATCCGTCGTGAGGCGCATCGACGGGCGCGGCGGGAACACGTAGTTGCCGCGCGCGATGTACTCCTTGAGGATGTCGTTCTGCACCGTGCCGCGGAGCGCGGTACCCGCGACGCCCTGCTGCTCGGCGACCAGCTCGTACAGCAGCAGGAGCAGCGACGCGGGCGCGTTGATCGTCATCGACGTCGACACGTCGCCCAGCGGGATGCCACCGAACAGCACCCGCATGTCGTCCAGCGAGTCGATCGCCACCCCCACCTTGCCGACCTCGCCGGACGAGATCGCCTCGTCCGAGTCGTAGCCCATCTGGGTCGGCAGGTCGAAGGCCACCGAGAGGCCCATCGTGCCGGCGTTGATCAGCTGGTGGTAGCGCTTGTTCGACTCCGCCGCCGTGCCGAAGCACGCGTAC
>JBOGZX010000481.1:0-36281 GCA_050697615.1 Gaiellaceae bacterium | reverse complement strand
CCCTCGACCGGCCGCCGCGAGAGGCCGCTGAAGGCGTAGCGCTCGCCCAGACCTTCAAGGACGAGGCGGCCGACCAGCCCGCTCGCACCCGTCACGAGGACGCGCGGTTTCGTCATACGTCATATGTTACCGTCGTGACGACCCCGATGCGAATCAGCCGGCTGCGTACGGTCAGGCTCGTCGGTCCCGACCCACACGGGCTGGGCGCACCGCGAACGTGGTCGATCCTACTCGTCCGGGTCGACGCAGACGACGGCAACTACGGTCTCGGCGAAGCCACCGACCTGCCCGGCACCCGGCAGGCGCTCGCACGAGTCGAGCCGCAACTGGTCGGCAGGGACCCGCTCGAGATCCGGCCGATCGTCCGCGAGATCCTCTACGGCGCTCTGCCGCCCCGGGAGCCCAGCATGTCGCAGACCGCAGTCTCGAGCGGTCCGGTCGCATGGGCTGCCGCCGGAGTGGAGATCGCGCTCCACGACCTCGTCGGCAAAGCGCTCGGAGTCCCAGTACATGCGCTTCTCGGAGGCGCGTACCGACGGGAAATCCGCGTCTATCTCGACCGAAGCGGCCCTCATCGCCCGGAGCAACTCGAGGCATGGGCCGATCTCGGAGCGGATGCGTCCGCCCGTGGCTTCTCGAGTCTGAAGTTCGATGCCGAATATGTCGCACCCGACCTCACGGACGACGTATGGAATCGCAGCGCATCGCGCGCGCAGATCCGGGCGATCGTCGAACGTATCGGCGCGGTCAGGGAGGCCGTCGGACCGGATGTCGCGCTCGCGATCGACTGCCACATGCACTACACGGCTCCGACGGCAATCGCTCTCGCCGAGGCGCTCGCCCCGCTCGACCTCACATGGCTCGAGGACCCAGTACCGCTTGCGAACCCCGACGCGCTCGCGTACGTGCGCAGCCGTAGCCCGATCGCCATCTGCGCCGGAGAGATGTTCGGCCCCGAGCAGGCGCGGCTGTTCATCGATCACGGAGCGTGCGATGTACTGCATCCCGACATCTGCTTCGCGGGCGGCCTGACCGCGACGCGACAGATCGCAGATTACGCGGATCTCCACTACCTACCCGTCGCGCTGCACAACAACGGCTGCGCGTTGGGGACGATCGCTGCGGCGCATCTCGCGGCCTCGATTCCCACCTTCGTCGGACTCGAGTACCACTTCGCCGACGCAGAGTGGATCGGAGCGGTCGTGACGCGGCGGCGACCGCTCTTCGAGGACGGCTGCGTTCATCTCGACGACGCACCGGGCTTCGGCTTCGAGTTGAACGAGGACGTCTGTACACGACACCTGGCGCCGGGCGAAACCCTGTTCGACTGATCACGCCGCCTGGGAGGCGGGATCAGGAACCGCTGCGAGAAGCTCACGGGTGTAGGAGTCGCGCGGTCGCAACAGCACATCCTCGGCGGCACCTGACTCGCGTACCGCTCCGCGCTCCATGATCACTACGTCGTCGGCGACGCTGCGGAGCACGCCCAAGTCGTGCGTCACGAACACGATCGACGTTTGCCGTTGCTCAAGCAAGTTCATGAGGAGCTCCAGGATCGTCGCCTGCACCGAGACGTCGAGCGCCGACGTAACCTCGTCGCAGAGAATCACCTCCGGCTCCACCACAAGCGCGCGCGCCAGAGCCACTCGCTGCCGCTGGCCGCCGCTCAAATGCCGCGGATATCGGTCGAGGAAGTGCGCGCCGAGGCGCATCTGCGCGAGGATCTCTGCGGCGTAATTACGGCGCTCGGAAGCGGCGACGTCCGGCCGGAAGAGCTTCAAAGGCCGTTCGAGCGCCTGCCCGATCGTGTGGCGTGGATTCAACGTTGCATCCGGATTCTGGAACACGATCTGGATCGCTCGCCGGACAGCAGCCGGACGGGCTGCGACCGCGGGGGACAGTTCTCTTCCGTCGAACTCCATCCGCCCGCTCCTAGGAATCAGGAGGCCGATCAGCGCCCGGAGTAGGGTCGATTTGCCACTGCCGCTCTCACCGGCGATGCCGAGCACACGTCCCCGCTCGAGCGCAATCGAGATTCCCTCGACAGCGACGACGGTGTTACGGCGTTGGCGGTATTCGCACCGAAGGTCGTAGGTCGCGAGGACGGCCTCCCGCTCTGGTCCGTTCCCGGGGGGATCAGGGGCTGCCTCACGGACGGAAGAGGATATGAAACGCGAGGCGAGGTCGATCTCGGAAGCCCGCACACAGCGGACGCGTCGATCGGCGATCTTGACCAGCGGCACCGGAATCGAGCACTTCGACGCGGCATACGCGCAGCGGTCGAGGAAGGCACATTGATGCTCCACGACGACGGGCGGAGGCGATCCCGCTATGCCATGCGCCCGACGCCTTGTCCGCACCGAGGGAACCGCGTCGATCAGCGCTGCGGTATAGGGATGTCGTGGACGTTCGAAGACTTCGCTGGCGGGCCCGAGTTCCACGACCTCTCCTGCGTACATGATCCCGAGGTCGTCGCAGATCGTTGCGAGCAACGCGAGGTTGTGGCTGACGTACACGGTCGCAGTCCCGGCACTCCTCGTCAGCTCGACGATCAGGTTGTTCACCTGTGCCTGCGTCGTTACGTCCAGGCCGGTCGTCGGCTCGTCGAGGATCAGCACCTGCGGAACGCAGGCGAGGCCGAGCGCGAGTGCAATCCGCTGCTGCTGCCCACCGCTGAACTCGTGCGGATAGCGATCGAGCGCACTGTCCGGATCGGGGATCCGAACCTGCGAGAGCAGGTCGAGCATTCGTGTGCGGGCGGCCCTTCGGGCGACGTGCTGATGAATGCGCAGCGGCTCGGCGAGTTGCCGACCGACGCGGATCGCGGGATTCAACGCTGTCGAGGTGTCCTGTGGGAGGTAGGCGATCTGCGCGCCCCACCGGCGGCGAAGCTGCGTGGGCGTCGCGCGGAGAAGGTCTGCACCGTCGAACCCGACGGACCCGCCGAGCACGACGGTGTTCGGGGAACGGAACCCCATCAAAGTCAGGGCGAGAGTGCTCTTCCCGCAGCCGGATTCGCCCGCGATCCCGAGGATGCGCTCGCGCTTCAGCGTCAGGTCGACGCCGTTGACGACCTGACGGATGCCGTCGCGGCCGCGGTACCCCACCGAGATGCCCGAGGCCGTGAGCGCAGCGGCGTTCCCGTTGCGCGCCTGATCACGCAGCACTGCCGACATCGTCTCCGAAATAGCGGGTGAGCGCGTCCGCGAGCAGGTTGACGCTGATCGCCAGCATCGCGATCGCGAGTGCCGGTACGAGCACCGGCAGCACGTGACTGAACATGATCTCGCGGTTCTCGCTCACCATGACGCCCCAGTCGGGAGTGGGAGGCTGCACGCCGAGCCCGAGGAAGTTGAGCGACGCAATGAACAGGATCGAGAGCGTGAGGCGCATTGCGGTCTCGACGAGCAGCGTTGCCGAGATGTTCGGTGCAATCTCCCTGAAGACGATCCACGGGATCGAGTCGCCCCGTGCACGCGCGGCGAGGACGAACTCACGCGGCCTGATGGCCTGAGTCGCGCCGCGAATCACCCGGGCGATTCCGGGCGTATAGACGATGGCGACCGCGGCGACCACGTTTGCATCCCCGGCACCGAAGGCGGCGATGATCACGAGGACGAGCAGGAACGACGGCAGTGCCAGCACGACATCGATCACGCGCGCGACGACAAGATCGAAGACACCACCGAGGTAGCCTGCGAGGAGACCGACCGTGGCCCCCACCGTGATTGCGATCGCAATCGCGATCACGGGCAGCAGCAAGACGAGACGCCCGCCGGCGAGAACGCGGCTGAACACATCGCGTCCGAGCGGATCGGTACCGAGCCAGTGCGCAGACGAGGGGCCTAGCCCCGGAATCGCAACGAGCGCCTCCGGATCGTAGGGCGCGACGTACGGACCGATCACGATCACAAGGACGAGGACGACCGCGAGCCCAGCGCCGATCGCGCCCTCTGGGATGGAAAGGAATCCGCGGATGCCGCCACGGCCGACGGCGCCCTCCGATACTGACGGATGCGCCAGCGCGTCCGTCTCGGACACCATCTGGGTCTGAGTCATCGTCAACGGATCGTCGCTCGCAGTTTCGGAGTGAGCACGGCAACGATCGCATCCGCGAGAACGTTCATCACGACGAACAGGCCGCCGATCAACAATGCGAGCGCCTGAATCGTCGGATAGTCGCGGGCGCCGACGGACGTCACGAGGAGCTGGCCGATCCCAGGGAACCCGAAGAGAGTCTCGATAACGGCGACGCCGGCGATCGAGCCCACGAACTCGAGCGCAAGCAGGTTCACGATCGGAGGCGCCGCGTTCGGCAGGACGTGCCGGAAGAGCAGCAGCCGATTCGGAACACCGCGAAGTACCGCCGACCGCACGTACGACTCGTCGGCGATCGTGCGTGCGTTCGCCCGCGTCAAACGCGTCACGTAGGGAGCGATCGCGAGCGCGAGGGTCACCGCAGGGAGCACGTACGAGTTGAACGCGTGGAACGGCGAGGTGTAAAGCGCGATTTCCGTGCTCGACACCGGCAGCCAGTGCAGCCAGATCGAGAACACCATAGCGAGCAGGACCCCAAGCACGAAGGCCGGCACTGCGCCCACTGTGAGTGTCGCCCCCGAGACAAGCATGTCGACCAGACGGTTCGGTCGAAAGCCGCTGGCGAGGCCGACGCAAACGCCCAGTGCGGCGCCGAGTGCGAACCCGAAGAAGGCGAGGACGAGCGTCCGTTCGAGTCTCGGCTGCACCGTCTGCCAGACGGATATTCCCGAATAGGAGGTGCCCCAGTCTCCTCTGACGTAGTCGGCGAGCCACGTGCCGTAGCGGCTGAGAATCGGCTTGTCGAGCCCGTGGTCGCGGCTGAAGGCCTGTACCTGCACGGTCGTCGCGTCCTGGCCGAGGATGTCGCGTGCCGGATTGCCGGGGATCGCGGCGGTGGCGAAGAATACGACGACCGACACCGCGAAGATCGTCACGACGAGCTTTCCGGATACGAGCACGGCGAAGCGGGCGGTCCTCATGGCTTGGCTTCCACGACCGCCCGCTTCTCCTTTGACTCGTCTTTTACTAGGCCAGGTATGCGCTGTCGAAGTAGTACTGCGCGCCGTTCGCGAGCGAGACACCGTAGACGCGCTTCGCCGTGCCGTACATCTGCGGCTCGAAACCGGGTGCGCACGTCGTGTCGGAGTTCTGGAGCATCCGCAGCGCCTCGCCGTAGTACTCCTTCTGCTTCGCGATGTTCTTCGTCCCGCCCGCGGCGTAGACGAGCCTTGTGAATTTCGCGTTGTTCCACTGGCTCTCGTCGTAGGGTCCGCCCTTGATGAACGCGGCGGGAAGGAACTGCGAGACGTGAACGCGGCCGAAGCTGATCGCGGATACCGGCTTCTTCTGCCAGACCTGTGAGAAGAAGATGTCGTGCGGCCAGACGACGACGTCGACGTCGATGCCGGCGGCCTTTGCCGTGGACTTGTACCCCAGAGCGACTTCCAGCTTGTCCCCCTGGTATGCGTTGACCGCGAGCCGGAGGCGATGGTAGCCCGCCTTCTTGAGCAGGAACTTCGACTTCTCGGGGTCATAAGGCCACGGCTTCAGCCCCTCTGGGTAGTACGGATCGCTCGTCGGCACCGGAATGTCCGCGTTGACGAGGCCTGACTTCGGCGCGACCACCTGCAGGATCTGTTCGCGGTTCTGGGCGTACTTCATCGCCTGTCGGATCCTGATGTCCGTGAACGGCTTCACCTGGCCCTGCGGCGCGACCGCAACCCAGCCGCCCGCCTTGATGTAGAGCGGCTTCGCGTTCCCGACGCCGAAGAGAATCGGGATGCTCTGGCCCGTGATGTTGTCCACCATGTCCGTCGAACCCGAGAGAAGCGACTGAAGCCGCGTCGCGTCGTCGGCCAGATTCGTCAACTGGATCCCATCGAGGTACGGCTTCCCGTTCTGCCAGTAGTTCTCGTTGCGTGACAGCGTCGCGCTCGCGAGCACCTGGAACGCGTTGAGCTTGAACGGGCCGGTCCCGACGGACGGCAGAAAGCTGGTCGCACCCTCGGGGAGGACGACGAAATTCCTCGTCGCCAGAAGCACCGGCAGGAACGCGTTTCCCTTGCTCAGGGCGAGGACAACCGTCTGCGGGTCGGGTGTGCTTATCCCGCTGGCACTGAGATAGGGCGAGAGGCTTGCGTACGCCGGCGACGCGGTCGACGGAGTGAGAAGACGCTTGAACGAGTAAGCGACGTCGCCGGAGGTCAGGGCCTTGCCATTGTGGAAGTGAACGCCGTTCCTGAGCTTGAACTTCCACGTCTTGAGATCGCTGCTGACATCCCAGGCCGTCGCGAGACCGGGATGCAGTTTGAAGTTCTCGTCGGCACGGACGAGCGTCTCGTACGCCATCAGCGTCATCGGAATCTCGAAGCCGCTCGCTGCCTTCTGCGGATCGGTTCCGTCAGTCACGTGGCCGCCCGCGACGGTGAGTCGTAGCGTGCCACCGCTATGCGGAGGCGGGTTCTTCGCCAGCGCGTCTGCCGGGAAGGCAGCCGCGCGGCCGAGCAGAGACAGGCCAGCTGCGCCTGCTGCGCCCGCCTTGATGAAGCCACCGCGGGTGAGTCTCGGATCCTCAGCCATACAGGTCAACCCTCCCGTTCATAGTACGTATGACGACGAATGTCTAACACCCACAACGAGACGCGTCAACCTGTCGCATTGACGGCGCCCGGCGGGATCGCTTCCCGGGCGATCATCGTGAGAGCTTCCGCTACCGCCGTCCGCGCCGCCAGGTCACTCTCCGCGCTGAATCCCGCGACGTGGGGAGTGAGAATCGCATTCCCACAACTGAGCAGGCGGTGGCCCGCCCGAAGCGGCTCCTGCGGAAAGACGTCGAGACCAGCGGCGGCGACGTGACCGTTGTGGAGGGCGTCGGCAAGAGCATCGGCGTCGTAAACGTGGCCCCGGCTCGTGACGAGCACAATCGCTCCGCGCTTCAACTGCGAGATCTTCGCGCCGTCGAGGAACCCGACCGTTTCAGGCACTGCCGGCACGTGTACCGATACCACGTCGCTCGAGGCGAGCACATCCTCGAGAGATCCTGGCTCGACGTGCGCGCCGCGCATGCGCTCAGGGTCGACGTAGGGATCCCACGCCAGAATCCGCATACCGAGCGGTTCGACAAGCGGAACGAGCCGTTGCGGAATATTGCCGAACGCGAGCAGGCCGAGCGTCTGCCCGTCGAGCCGCCGAAGTGGCGTCCACCCCGCGGGGCGGAATCCGCCGGAACGTATGTGGTCGTCGTACTCGAGCAAGCGCCGCGAGCACGCGAGCAGCAGGGCGAGCGTATGCACCGCGACGTCGGTGACGTTTGCAAGGGGTGTGTGCACGACGAGGATTCCCCTCGCGGTCGCGGCCTTCACGTCGATCCAGTCGAGCCCCACGCCATATGAGACGACTGCACGACAGGCAGGCAGCCCGTGGAGGAAGCGATCCAGCGGCCAGTCGCCCGCGTTGACGACGACATCGGCATCGAGCGGAAGCGCGGCTTCCAGGTCTTCATAGCGAACCACCGAGAAGGTCCCCCCTGCGGTCGCAACGGCCCGCGCTTCCAATTCGTATCCCCGGTTGTCGCGTGCAGCGATCAACAACACGGAGTTCGCTGCCACTGCCGCTTGACTCTATCAGTCCCCTCGCGATATGTCATACGTATTCTCTAAGGTTGTGAGGGAGGTTGTAACTACTGCACACCGTTGACGGCATCGAACTAGAGACGATCCCGGTGGACGAGATCGTCGCCTGGTCCGAAGCCGAGGGAATCACGACGCCGTTCCTCGCGATCGATCTCGACGGCGCGCGCCGCAACGTCGCGGCCATGCAGGCGTTCTTCGATGGCAAGACCGCGCGACTGCGGCCGCACGTCAAGACGCACAAGTGCAGCGAACTCGCGCTGATGCAGATGCGGGCTGGCGCGGCCGGTGTCACGTGCTCGACAACGGACGAAGTCCGGGCGATGGCAGCCGCGGGGATCGACGACATCTTACTCGCGAACGTCGTCACCGACGCCTCACGGCTTCGCTCGCTCGCCGAAGTCGGCCGCACCGCCCGGGTGATGGCGGCCGTCGACTCCCCACAGGCTGTGCATCGTCTCTCCGACGCCGCGATCGAGGCGGGCACGACACTCGGCGCACTCGTCGAGATCGACATCGGGATGCGACGAAACGGCGTGCCCGATGTTGCGACGGGGCTGGCGCTTGCGACGGTCATCGCCGACTCGGCGGGACTCGAACTGCGAGGTGTAATGGGCTACGAGGGCCACATCGTCGGGTGCGTGGATCGCGCCGAACGGCGGACGCTCGCGACAGACTGCTACGAGCGCGCGCTCGAGCTACTCGCCGCACTACGCGACGCAGGCTTCGACGCGCCCGTCCTCACGGGCAGTTCGACGTCGACCTATGACGTAACGGGTGTGCTTACAGCGATGACGGATGTACAGGCGGGGACGTACGTGCTGATGGACGCCACCTACCGGGAATTGACCCCGGAATTTGCTCCGGCCGCGGTTGCAGTCGCTTCCGTGCTGACGTCGCGCCGTGACGGCCCGCTCGTCCTCGACATCGGGGTCAAGCGCCTCGGAAGCGACTGGGGAAAACCTTCGCTCATCGGTCGTTCAGCGTCGCACGCATATACCGCCGAGGAGCATTGCGTCTTCACGCAGACGGGGCCGGGGCCCGCCGTCGGACAGCGGGTTGCGATCCTCCCTCCGCACATCTGCACGACGATGAACCTGTACCGGAGCGTGGCCGCCTTCAGCGGCGGGCGGTTCGATCGCATGCTCGAACTCGACGGCCGCGACCCCAAGGCATGACCTTCGACGTGGTGATCGTCGGCGGCACGGTCGTCGACGGATCCGGTGCGCCTCCTTTCGCAGGTGACATCGGCGTCGCCGGCGGCAAGATCGCGGCCGTGGGCGACCTCACCACCGCCGAGGCCGCGCTTCACGTGGACGCCTCCGGACTGCACGTCTCTCCCGGATTCGTCGACGCGCACGTCCACTCTGAACTGATCCTTCTGGAGACACCGATCGAGCGAGCGAGTCTCCACCAAGGCGTGACGACACACATCGTCGGCCAGGACGGGTTCGGGTTCGGACCCGGAAACGCTTCGACCGTCGACTTCAACACGAGGTACCTGCGGCCGATCTACGGCAACCCCGAGCGACCGTTCGGGGCGGACGGCATCGACGGCTTCCTCGGGCGGTACGAGCGAGCGTCGACGGTGAACGTGGCGACGCTCGTACCGAACGGCAATTTGCGACATGATTTGCTCGCGAACGCCGCCCGCGTCCCTACCGGCGGCGAGCTTCGTTCGATGCAGGACTCGTGCGTGCGGGCGATGGAGGAGGGCGCGGTGGGGCTGTCGTCCGGTCTCGATTACACGCCGTCGGGGTTCGCGACGACGGACGAACTCGCCGCCATGGCGCAGGCCGCATCGCACCGGGGAGGTGTCTACGTCTCACACGTGCGGTACAGGCTCGGCCTCATGCACGCGCTCGCGGAAGCCGTTGAGATCGGTCTGCGTGCTAATTGTCCCGTGCACATCAGTCATCTGCGCGGCGATCCGGCCAAGGGTGCGTCGACGGAGGCAATCCTCGAGCTGCTGGACGACGCAGGCGATCACGGCGTCGACGTCACGTTCGACAGCTATCCCTACCTGTACGGCTGCACGTTCCTCGCCTATCTCCTCCCTCTGTGGGTGCGCGAGGGGAACGAGGGCGACGTCCTTGGGCGCATCAGCGACAACGACGTCCGCGATCGGATTCGCACCGAGATCGGTGCGGAGCTGGACGGGTGGCGCGACATCACGATCGCAGGCGAGCTCGCGTCCGAGCGCAGCGACCTGATCGGGAAGGACGTTCTCGCGGCCGCCGAGGAAGCACACGCTGACCCGATCGATTTCCTCTGCGACCTGCTCGCCGCGGAGAGAATGGACGTGATGCTGCTCGGGGTTCCGTCCAACCATCCGGCGGCGGAACAGGGGATGGCACAACTGCTGGGCGACAGGCGGCACGTCTTCGGCAGCGACGGGATCTTTCGACACGGACTCGTACATCCCCGTGCTTATGGTGGCTGCGCGCGATTCGTCGGACGTCTCACACGGGACGGCGCGCTGCCGCTGGAGGAAGCCGTCCGCCACGCGACCTCCGCTCCCGCAGAAAGATTCGGGTTGGCGCGGCGCGGACGGATCCTGACCGGATATGCGGCGGATCTCGTGGTCTTCGATGCACAGCATCTCGAGGACGCCTCGACGCGGGACCAGCCACATCGTGTCGCTGACGGGGTGCGTGACGTGTGGGTGAACGGCGTCGCGGCGTTGCGGGACGGAGCGCCGAGCGGCGCGGCGCCCGGCCGCGCCCTGAGGAGGGACGGTCGATAGGCGACCGCGTTCTCATCCAGCGGGGATTCGTGGTCGACGGGACGGGCGCACCGGGACGCACGGCCGACATCCTCTTAGACGGCGGGCGTGTTGCTGCCATCGGCTCGATCGCCGCGAGCAGCGCACAAGTCGTCGATGCATCTGGCTGCGTCGTGACGCCCGGCTTCATCGACATCCATTCCCACGGCGACTTCACGCTGCTCGCGTTTCCTTCCGCCCGAAGCGCGGTCCTCCAAGGCGTGACGACGGTCGTGATCGGCAACTGTGGCGGCGGCGTCGCGCCGATCACGCCGGAGCGCGACTTCCGTCGCACTGCATTCGGCTACAGCAGCGAATGGGGCATCGACGTGGACTGGTGCACGTTCCCGGAGTATCTGGACCGGTTCCGCCGGATCGCCGTCAACGTGGTTGCCCTCGTACCGCACGGCGCGCTACGCAACGCGGTGATGGGCCTGACGGCGCGGGAACCGACAGTCGCCGAGCTGGCTCACATGCGCGAGCTTCTCGACGAGGCACTACAGAGCGGCGCGGCCGGCCTGTCATCTGGACTCGAGTACCAGCCGGGGTGCTTCGCGCAGGCCAGCGAGATCGAGGCGCTCGCCGGAGCGGTCGCGAACCGCGACGGGTTCTACGCCACGCACATGCGAAACCGCGCCGAGCGTTTCGCCGCGGCGACGGCAGAGGCGCTGTCGGTAACCCGACGAACGGGGGTGCGGCTCCAGCTCTCGCACATCGCGCCACGGCCATACGCGCCGCCTCACCAGAGCGCGCGCGCCTTCGATCTCCTCGAGGAGGCGGCCGCGGACGGGCTTCCGGTCTGGGTGGATACGTTCCCCGAGACCTGGGGTCCCGGAACCCTTGGCGACCTCTTCCCGACGGAGGTCATGCAGGCTCCTCCGACCGAGGTGTTGCGGCACCTGCGTAATCCGTCCATCCGCGAGCAGATTCGGTTGCACTTCGAGTCGGGCGAGAACTTTCTCGTGCGCGCCGGGGGATACGACCAGATCTTCATCGCCGCGTCTCCTGCGAAGCCCGAAGTTCAGGGCCGGTCGCTCGCCGACCTCGCCACCGAAGGCTGCACCTCCGTGGCGAATGTCTGCTGCGATCTGCTCATCGGTGCCGGAAGCCAGTTCATGGCGGTAGCGATCCGTCACGTCTACGCACGCGAAGAGGAGGTACAGCGAGTGCTCTCGCTCGATTATTCCAGCCTCGGTAGCGACGGCGTGGTGACGTCGGGTGAAGACGCGGACTGCCCGTATCCCTGGAATGCCTCGACGTACGGCTACGCGGCGCGGACGCTCGAGCACTACGTGCGTGACCTGGGCCTACTCACCCTCGAAGGGGCGGTCAGGAAGCTCGCTGCCCTACCCGCGGAAGCAGCCGGACTCTTCGATCGGGGCTATCTCCGGCCGGGCGCGGCGGCGGATGTGGTCGTGTTCGACGCCGACCGCGTGAACGATCGAACGACGCCTGACCGCCCGGCACGACATCCCACCGGCATCCGCGACGTATTCGTGAACGGCGTCCGCGTTCTGGCGGACGGTGCCGCTACGTCGGCTCGGCCGGGTCGCGTTCTCGGGAGGGGGTGAGCTCTTGTCGCGGCCTGCCCTCGAGCGCCGCCGCAAGGTCGGCTGCGCCGATGCGCCCACCGGAGACGACGATCGCGAGGCTGCCGCCGGGAATGAGCTCGTTGAACCGCTCGAGCGCCGCGATCCCCGCAGCGGCGGCGCCTTCGACCGGCAGGCCGACGGCGCCGTAGGCACAGGCGATCGCCTGCCAGAGGTCGTCGTCGTCGACGACAACCATCCTCTCGAGCATTGCGTCGAGGACGGCGAGGGACGCCTGCCCCGGTCGCCCCGTCGCCAGGCCGCCTGCGAACGTTGCACACGGCAACGTCAGCATCCGACCCTCGAGCCAGCTCCGAGTGGTGGCCGTCGCCGCGCTCGACTGGACGCCGACGACCGTCGCGCGGTGACCTGCCAGATCGACAGCGAGCAGCGATGCAGCGGCGAGGTTGCCGCCACCGACCGGCACCACGATGGTGTCGACGTCGGGTGCCGCCGCGAGCAGCTCTCCGACGACAGTTGCCGCGCCCGCCATCAACCATCGGTCGTCGCCGTCCTCGATGTAGCGGGCACCCGTCGCCTTCCCGTGCAACTGAGCGACGCTTTCGCACTCCGCGAGCGACTCACCCCCCTCGAGCAGACGCGCTCCGAGATATTCCATCGCCCGGACCTTCACGGGATCGGTGTCGTTCGGCACCGCGATGACCGCGCGCATCCCGAAGCTGCGCGCGGCGTAAGCGATGCCCTGTCCGTGGTTGCCGGTCGAAGCAGTGACGACGCCACGGTCACGGTCGCCCGTTTCGAAGGTCGCAAGAGCCGCGAGCGCGCCGCGCACCTTGAAGGACCGGATCGGCGAGCAATTCTCGAGCTTGACGTAGACCTCGCGCGCGTACCGACGGGAAAGCGCTTCGTTTCGCTCTGTCGGCGTCGGTTGAAGTCGATGGGCGACGACCGCTGCCGCGCTCCGAAGATCCTCAGCGGACGGGACGCCGTCGGCAAGAGGCCGTCGCCGCGTCACCGCTCGGTCGTATACCCCTGCACCAACAGCTTCGGAGGTCACGGTTGACCGGCTCCGACGTCGTCGCACTGTGCCGCGACCTGCTCCGGATCGACAGCAGCAACCCCGGGTCGACGGAGGAGCGAGCCGCCGCCTACGTCGCAAACTTCCTTTCGTCTCACGGCATCCGCCACGAGGTCGTGGAGGCGGCTCCGGGACGCTGCTCGGTGATTTCCCGCGCGCTCGGGAGCGACCGGAGCCTTCCAGCCCTGCTCGTGCACTCCCACCTCGACGTCGTCCCAGCCCACGACGACGGATGGTCTCACGATCCGTTCGCCGGTGCCGAGGCCGATGGTTGCCTCTGGGGTCGAGGCGCACTCGATATGAAAGCGTTCGTCGCGATGATGCTCGCTGCGCAGGCGGAGGTGGCGGCCGGATTGAAGCCACATCGAGACGTCGTGTTCGCGTATTTCGCCGACGAGGAGATGGGTGGGACGCTCGGAAGCCAGTGGCTCGCCACGCATCGACCGGAGCTCTTCGAGGGTGTCACGGAGGCGATCGGCGAGATGGGCGGGTTCGCCGTTCCTGTCGGGCCTGCCACGATCTACCCCGTCCAGGCGGCCGAACGAGGAATGCTGTGGATCAAGATCTCGATCCGTGGCGTCGCAGGCCACGCGGCCTACCCGATCCGCTCGAATCCGATCGACCGGCTGGCCACGCTCCTCAACCGGATCGCGTCCCTCCGAATCGACGAGCTCCCGCTCGAGGCGTCGCTCCGGTGTCGCGCCGGCCTCGCGGCGGCGCTCTCGACGGACACCCTCAGTGCCATGCGCGCGCTCGGCGAACTCGGCGCGTTCGTGGAGCGAGGCGAGCGTACGACGTTCGTTCCCACCGTCGTTGCTGGCGGCGCGAAGACCAACGTCGTGCCAGACGTCGCGTCGGTGACTATCGATTGCCGCTTCTTACCTGGATCCGGCGATCGCGCGCTCGACGCCGTCACCGAGATCCTCGACGAGGACATGACAATGGAGGTGCTGCAGCGCGGGGACGGGATCGCTTCCCCCGTCGACAGCGGACTCTTGGCGTCATGCCGTGACGCGATTGCGGCCCACGATCCGAGAGCAGTCGTCGTCCCGTTCGTGATGCCTGCGGGCACAGACGCGCAGAGACTGACCTCGCTCGGGATTGCCGGCTACGGATTCACGCCGCTGACTCTTCCGTCGGGGTTCGACTACCTCGGGCTCTTTCACGCATCCGACGAGCGCGTCCCAGTCGCTGCGGTCGCGGGCGGGTGGGAGATCTTTCGAACATTCCTGAGTCGCATGTAGACCATCGGCGGGACGCGATCGTGCCCGCGGCAGTCGTCGGCCGGTTGTATCGCGCCCACCGACGCCGGCAGTCGACCCCTTCGCCGGCGTGGAACGGACCGCCCTACCCTTCGCTGTAGCCGCATTCAGAAACGGTCAGGGCTCGATCAGGCCGCGTCTGATGGCGTAGCGCGTCAGTTCGACGCGGTCGCGCATCTCGAGCTTCTCGAGGATGTTGTGGCGATGATGCTCGACCGTGTTGACGGTGATCCATAGCTCCTTGGCGATTTCCTTCGAGCTGTACGCCTCGGCGATCAGCTTCAACACCTCGAGCTCGCGCGGTGTCAGAGGCTCGAAGCCCTCGATGCCCGAGGGGTCTTCGAGGTAGTCGAGTGCGAGCGTCGTGACTGCTGACGGATAGAGATACGTACGCCCGCGCATGGTGGCGCGGACGGCGTCCACGATGTCGGTGTCGGCACCGGACTTGAGGACGTAGCCGGACGCGCCCGCCTTCAAAGACTGGAAGAGGAACTGCTCGTTGTCGTGCATCGACAGCATCAGCATCCGAAGCTGAGGTCTTCGCCTGTGCAGGTCGGCGGCCGCCTGGATGCCGGTCTTGCGCGGCATCGAGATGTCGAGGATCGCCAGGTCCACGTCCTCGCGGAGCGCCTCGTCGACCGCCCCGGCGCCGTCCGCGGCCTCGGCGACGACCTCGAGGTCGGGCTCCGAGTCGAGCACCTTCTTCAGACCGACGCGGAAGATCGCGTGGTCGTCGGCGACCAGGATCCGCGTCACGACCGGCAGGCTCATGAGACGGCTGCGACCACCGGCCGAGAGGCCACGGTGGGAACCTCGAGCCGCACCTCGACGCCGCTGGGAGAGGCGGGCTGAACCAGGAGCGTTGCCCCGATCAGCAACGCCCGCTCGCGCATGCCGCGCAGCCCGCCGCGCTCGATCCGGTCGTCGTAAAAGCCGCGACCGTCGTCGACGACGCGCACGACGATCCTGCGGGCGCCTGCCCGCAGAAAGACCGTCACGCTGGCCGCCTCCGCGTGCCGCGCGACGTTCGTCAGACTCTCCTGCACGATCCGGTAGATGGCGAGCTCGGTCTCGGGCTCCAGTTCCGGCAGTGATCCGCTGAAGCGACGCTGGACCCGGACGCGCGACGCGCGGGCGAACGTTCTCGTCAGCTCGGTCAGCGCGCTGACGAGCCCGAGCTGCTCGAGCGCCGCGGGACGGAGTCGGCTCGAGACCCGGCGCAACTCGTCGAGAGCGAGGCGTACCGACGCCCTGGCCGCGTCGAGCTCGTTGCGGTCGGAAACGGGAAGCCTCCGGGTCGTCGCGTCGAGCTGGAGGAGGAGCGTCGTCAGCATCTGGCCGATCTCGTCGTGCAGGTCGCGTGCGATAGCGGCACGCTCGTCCTCGTGCGCGGAGATGGCGCGGCGGAGGCTCTCTCGCCGCTCGCGCTCCAGTCGCTCGAGCATGCGATTGAAGGTGGCGATCGCGCGCCCGACCTCGTCGTTGGAGAGCACCGGCAGGCGGTTGCCGGGGTCGAGCAGGTCGACCTCGTCCATCTCCTGCGCCATGCGCTTCAGCGGCGCGAGCGCCACTCGTAGCAGCGGCCCGTTGACGAGCAGCGTCGCGATCAGCGCCGCGACGATCAGGATTGCCTGCGTCCGCGTGACCGGGTCGCTGATCCTGATCGGACTGAACAGGAGCAGGCCGGCAACGGTGCCGTGCAGAGCGGCGTTGACGACGAAGACGCGAGGGAAGATGCCGGACGGCCGCCCCACCGGGACGACACTAACGCACTCGTCTCCGGCGTTCTTCGTGCTCACCTCGAGCGAAGCAGAGCCGACGGAGTCGCAGCCGTCCCGGCCGCGAGCTCGTGCGCCTGCTCTTCGACCCAGTCGAAGAGCGCTTCGAGCTGGAGCTTGTCGAAGAGCGGCAACCCGAGCCCGGCACCACGCTCGTGGAGGCGAGTCCTGTCACCACTGTCCAGCGCGATCCGCAGCCACGGTTGCAGCTCGTGCAGTCTGAGGGCCGCCTCGACACCGTCGCAGCGCGGCATCTGGAGATCGAGCACGGCAACGTCGAATCGGCGCCTCCGCCCCGCCTCGACCGCGCCCGGCCCGTCGACGGCCTCGACCACCGACCCGATCCCGTCCGTCGCCCGCAGCACGGTCGTGAGCAGGAAGCGCACGGCTTCGTCGTCGTCCGCGACGAGGACGCTGATGTCGGGTTGCCGGGCGGCTCGCATGCCCCGATGGTCGCCGTCGCCGCCGCACGCGTCCATGGGGGCTTCCCGCCATCTTGCCGTGCCCGCGCCGGAAAGATGGTGGCTCAACGGGATGGCGGCGCTCGCATCGATCGATGACGCTGGCGTCGATGTCGGCAGGATCGGATGCGACGCACGAGCATGCCGGAGATCCCGTCTCGTGCCGCTGGCTGAGGGAACTGCGTGAGCCCGGGTATTCCGGCCGGTGTGCGACAGCTCGGCTCCACGAGCTCCTCCTGCGGATGGCGTACGCGAGGCTCCTCAGCCTGCAGCCGCCGCCGCGCGGGCAACGCCTGGACGAGCTGGCCAACGAGGCCACAGACGAGGCGGTTGTGCGGGTGCTCGGGCACCTGGACGACTTCCGCGGCCTGAGCACCTTCACCACGTGGGCCTGTCAGTTCGCGCTCACGGAGGTGTCGGTGACGCTGCGGCGTCACCGCCGCTACGAGCGTGAGCTGCTGATCGAGCCGAGGCTCGTGTGGCTCGTGGCAGGCACGCGGGCCGGCTGCGACGACGACGTCGAACGTGCGGAGGTCCTACGACTCGTCTGCGAGGGGATCGCGGACGGGCTGAGCGCGCGCCAGCGCACCATCCTGCGCGCGCTCGCGATCGACGGTCAGTCTCCGGACGCGGTCGCCGATGTACTCGGGACGAACGCAGGCGCGCTCTACAAGGGCCTCCACGATGCGCGCAAGAAGCTCCGCACCTACCTCGCCGGTCATGGCCTGACGGCAACCGGCGAAAGCACGGCCGCGGGGTAAGAACGCTCCGCAACAGGGTTCGCTCGTCAGCTGCGCGGGTCGGTCCGCTCGGCGAGCTCACGTGGTGCGCCCGAGCGTTTCCGGACGATCACATAGCCGCTGCCCCGATCGACGACGTCTTCGACCTGGTTGTCCTCGTGACCGAAAACAACGAAGAAGCAGCTCGAGTCGGAGCGGACACGCTCGTAGGTATCGAGATCGATCGAGAGACGGTTCATGCACTGCAGGCGGTCGCACTCGCAGACGATCTGCAGCGGCTCGTGCTCGTCCAGGGCGAACTGCTGCTGCAGATCCTCGATTCGTTCGTTGACTGCGCGGAAGACAGCCTCGTTCTCGGCTTTCCGCTTCTGAGCCGGCTCCACGAGCATCGACGCTACTGCGTCTTTCCCTCCTCGGCAAGCTCGGCCGCGACCTGGCCCGCCCGTCCGACCTTCTCGACGAGCAGGTAGCGGGGATTCTCCTCGACGAGCCTCACCGCCCCGGGCAGCGAGCTCTCGTGGCCGCGGGCGTGCACGAACCAGCGCGGGTTACCCCGGATACGCCGGTAGTCGTCGAGCTCGAGTCGGATCAGCTCCGTGCAGCCGGGATCGGAGCATTCGCAGACGAACGGCACCAGCCGCCCGTCCTCGAGACCGTAGTCGGCCGCGGCGGCCGCGATCTGCTGGTTCGCCTCCCGAAACCGACCGTTGTTCGCGGCGATCTTCTCGGCTGTCGGATCGTCCATCCCGCCTCGCCCGTACCCCCGCCGCGGCGGAGCGCAAACGCAGACAGCCCGAACCGCGCCGCCTTCGATCTAGTCGGCGTCGGCGCGCGGCAGCCGCACGACGAACGTCGTTCCGCGAGTCGGCGACGAGCTGAACGTGAGCTCTCCGTCCATCCTGTCGACGAGCTCCTTGGCGATGTAGAGACCGAGGCCGGTTCCGCCGACGCCGCGGCTGAGGTTCGGATCCGCACGAAAGAACTTCTCGAAGACGCGCCGCTGCGCCTTCGAAGGGATCCCGATCCCCTGATCGGCCACCGTGATCTCGACGAAGGGCTCGGCGTTCCGCGACTGCACAGCGACCGTGCCGCCGTCGGGGGAATACTTGACGGCATTGTCAAGGAGGTTCGCGAGTACCTGCCGGAGCAGGTCTTCGTCGGCCCGCGCCGACAGCGGCTCCTCGCAGGTGGTCACCTCGAAGGCGATCTTCTCGGGCGCGGCCAGCCGCACCGGCTCGACCGCCTGATGGACCAGCGACGCGACATCCACCGGGCGGACGGCCAGCTCGAGTCGAGTAGCATCGAGACGTCCGGCGACCAGCAGCTGATTGGTGATCGTCCTCAACCGCTCCGATTCGCGCTCGATCATTTCCAGGAACAGCTCGCGCTGATCGTCTCGGATCTCGGCGTTCGAACGTCGAAGGGTCCGGATGGCACCGTAGATCGCCGTGACCGGAGTCCGGAGCTCGTGTGAAGCGGTTGCGATGAAATCTGAGCGTGTCCGCTCGAGCTCGTGCTCCGGACTGACGTCTCGCAGGCTGTAGACGCACCCGTCCTCGAACGTGATCGCAACCACCGAGCACCAACGTTCGCCGAGTGGAGTGCTGATCGGCACGGTCGTCGGGACGGAGGTCGCGTCCGACTCGGCCATCGCGTGCTCGGCCACATCTTCCCAGTGTGGAACTCCGTCGGCGGCCTGCTTCCCGAGCACCGCCTCGGCACGCACGCCGAAGAGCCGTTCCGCCGCAGAGTTCCAGTAACGAACCCTCCCGTCGAGGTCGAGGAGGAGCACCGCTTCGGCGGTATGCGCGAGCGCCCGCGCCGCCTCCGCCTGACGCTGCGTCTCGCGGAAGAGGAGCGCGATCTCGATCGCCATCGCGGCTCGTCGCGACAGGTCGACGGCCAGATCGAGATCCTCGTCGATGTACCGGGGGCCGCCCGCCGCCCGGGTCAGCGTCAGCGCGCCGAGCGGCCGGTCGCGGGCGACGAGCGGCACGACAATCGTCGAGCCGGGCTCGAGTCGGCGAACGATCTCGAGCTGCGCTTCGTCGCCGTTGCTCGCCTCGACGAGCCACTCCTCCGTGATCTCAGCGACGAGCTCCGGCTCGCTCGAGCGTATCGCCTTCGCGCTGCCGTAGCCTCCGTCGAGCCGCCGTGCGTTCCGCTCGCCGAGGTCGTGCGCGTAGCCGACCATGGCCGGGTCGATGTGGGCGACCGCGAGCCGCTCGATCCTCGTGCCGTCTTCGCTCAGCATGTCGACCGCAGACCAGTCCGCGAGCTGGGGCACCGCGAGCTGCGCGACCTGCGCGAGCGTCTGCTGGTAGTCCTGCGACGAAGCGAGCAGCTCGCCTGCCGTGGCGAGAAAGCTCGCCCGCTCGCGCAGGCGCTGCTCGGTCTCCAGCAAGCGCGCCCGCTCCAGCGAGTAGGCAGCCTGTCGAGCAACTGCGAGCTTGAACTTGCGCCGTTCCTCGTCGAAGTTCTGCTCGTTGTCGAACGCGAGCGTGAGGCCCCCGAGCGTCCGATCCTCGACGGTCAGCGGCAGACAGACGAGCGCGGCGGGGCTGCGCTCGCCGCGGAGCGCCGGAAAGAGCTCGTCGTACTCGGCGCGGGAGCCGATGAAGAGCGGCTCGCCGTGCCGGACGGCACGCGCGAGGGGTGCGTCGTCTCGAAGGCGAATGCTCTCCCAGTCGCGCGCGAGGTAGTCGGGGAGCCTCTGCGAGGCGGCCAGGTCGAGGCGCTCGCCGGTGGGATCGAGCAACGCGATCGCACCGGCGCGAGCGTCCGCGACGGTGACGCCGAAGGCAACGACGACATCCAGTACGTCGCGCGGGTCGTGTGCTTCGACGAGCTCGACGGCGAGCCGCTGGAACTTCTGCGCCCACGGCAGCGGCTCCGGCGCCGCCGCGATCGCCTCGGTCTCACGCTCAGCCGTCACCGGGCCTCCCTGACCGCCCGCCGGAGAGCGACGTGCTCACCGCGCGCGACCTGCTCCAGGGTTTTCTCGACCGTCGCCGGCAACTCGATCGGGTCGAAAGGCTTCGACACGTAGCCGACCGCCCCGAGGTCGGCGGCGCGCTGACGGTCCGCCGGCTCGGCGCGCGCAGTCAGGAACACGATCGGCAGGTCGCGGGTGCGCGCGTCACGCTGCAGCTCGCGCGCAACGTCCCAGCCGTCGATCGCCGGCATCATCACGTCGAGCAGGACGAGGTCGGGAATCTCCTCCGCGATCAGTGCAAGCGCCTCCCGCCCGTCGACTGCCTCGCGCACGTCGAACCCCACCGCAAGCAGGTTGAAGCAGCAGAGCATCCGCACCGACGCTTCGTCGTCGACGACCAACACTCGCCGGCCGACCGGCGAATCTCCAGCAGCGGCACCGAGCGCGACCGGCCGCCCCGACCCATCGTGCTGCGCAAGCAAGCACGGCCACCGGCGCAGCGACCTCTCGGGCCTCCGCGCCCGCACCACCTCCGGTCCAACGGTGACCCGGCCGACACGGCCGTTCGAGCACGAGTTGCCCATCAAGAACTGACTCATGTCCCTTGTAGGTCGCTTTCACACCGTACTTCCGGCGCGGTCAACAGCGGTGAGCCGAGGGCGCGGGCGTGGCCTCGTCGGCCGCGAAGGAATGCGTGCCCGACCTGGGTCCACCGATCTGTGCGGGCGGTCACGAGGTGAGCGCTCTCAACTCGCCGAGCGACTCGCGGATCAGCGCCGGTAGGTCGCGGTCGTTGCCGCCGCTGACCCAGCGGTCGAACGCGACCCGGAAGAGGGCGATCCCGGTCTCGGCGGCGAGGGTCGACGCCGCGTCGTCGCCGCCACGGTCGCGGAGCGCACCGGCGAGCGTGTCGGCCCACGAGGCGAGCTTGCTCAGCTCGCGCTCCTGAAGCTCCGGGTTCGCCGCGACGACGCTTCGCCGGGCACGTGCGAACTCGCCGCCGCGGGACTCCTGGATGAGGGCGCCGACTCGCTCGAGCGCGGAGGCGACCGTGTCGAGCGGTCCGGCCGAGTCGGGCGCGTCCGCGACGGCCGAGACCAGCAGCTCCGTCATCGTCTCGCCGCCGCCGAAGAGCACCTCGCGCTTGTCGGCGTAATGCCGGAAGAAGGTTCGCTCCGTCAGTCCTGCACGCGCGGCGATCTCCGCCACGGTGGTCTGGTCGAAGCCCCGCTCGCCGTAGAGCTCCAGCGCCGCCTGCTCCAGGCGGCCGCGCGCGTTCGGTTCCCAACGGCCCATTGCCGGGATGGTACTGCCCGGATCGTTATGACGACAGTGACTGTCATGTTGCGGTTACACTTGACGTCAGTTACTGACATCACAACGAAGGGAGTCATGATGCGCGTCTTCGTTACCGGAGCATCGGGCTGGATCGGCTCGGCCGTCGTCCCGGAGCTGCTCGGCGCCGGCCACCAGGTCGTCGGCCTTGCACGCTCGGACGCCGCTGCCGCCGCCCTCGCCGTTGCCGGCGCCGGGGTGCGCCGCGGCAGCCTCGACGAGCTCGACAGCATCCGCGCCGGCGCCGAGGACGGCGACGCCGTCATCCATCTCGCGAACAAGCACGACTTCTCCAACCCGGCCGCCTCGAACGCGGCCGAGCGAGCCGCCGTCCAGACGATCGGCGACGCACTCGTCGGCAGTGGCCGGCCATTCCTGCTAGCAGCGGGTGTCGCCGGCCTCGCCCAGGGCCGGCCTGCCACCGAGGACGATACGTCCACGGCCTACGGCCCGAGCTCCCCGCGTGGAGGCGCCGAGAACCTGGCGTTCGAGTTCGTGGGCCAGGGCGTGCACAGCGTGAGCCTGCGCTTCGCGCCGACGGTGCACGGCGCCGGCGACCACGGTTTCATCGCGGCGCTCGCCGGCATCGCCCGCGAGCGCGGCGTCTCGGGCTACGCCGGTGACGGGACCAACCGGTGGGCCGCCGTGCATCGATCCGACGCCGGCCGCCTCGTCGCCCTCGGCCTCGAGCAGGCACCTGCCGGCGCCCGCCTGCATGCCGTCGCAGAAGAGGGCATCCCCACCCGCGGGATCGCGGAGGCGATCGGCCGGGCGCTCGACCTGACCGTCACCTCGATCGATCCCGAGGACGTCGAGGACCACTTCGGCTGGATCGGCGCCTTCTTCGCCGGCGACTACCCGGCGACCAGCACCGCGACGCGGGAGCTCCTCGGCTGGACGCCCACCGGACCGACCCTGATCGAGGAGATCGACGCCGGCGCGTACTCACCGACCAGGTCGGCCTCCACCGCCGCCACCCACTGACGAGAAAGGAGAACCATGTGCGATTCGACCGCACTGGTCACCGGCGCCGACAAGGGCATCGGCAAGCAGATCGCCGCACAGCTCGCGGCCGCAGGGGTGAGCGTCCACGTCGGCTCCCGCGACCCGGACCGCGGACAGCGGGCCGTCGACGAGATCGGGGTCGGGGCTCGGCTGCTCGTTCTCGACGTCACCGACGCCGACAGCATCGCCGACGCCGCGCGGCGGGTCGAGACACTCGACATCCTGGTCAACAACGCCGGGATCTCGCTCGACACCGCCTCGGCGCCCGGCGGCACCGACGTCGAGACGTTCCGCCGCACCTACGAGACGAACGTGTTCGGTGTCGCCGCCGTCATCAACGCGTTCCTCCCTCTGCTGCGGCGTTCGGCCAGCCCCCGGATCGTCAACGTCTCCAGCGGCACCGGCTCGCTCGCGTGGAGCACCGGCCCAAACCCGCAGTGCAGATCCGGGTCCGGCGCCGTCGCCGGCGTACCGGTCGTCGAAGACGGCACTCAACGCACTCACCGTCTTCTACGCCCTCGAGCTCGCCGAGGCCGGGTGAAGGTGAACGCGCTCGCGCCCGGGCTGCGCGCCACCGATCTCAACGCATTCGCCGCGGCCGGCGGCGGCGATCCCGCGGAAGCAGCGTCCGGAGCCGTCCGGTTGGCGCTCCTGCCCGACGACGGACCCACCGGCGGATTCTTCTCGTGGGACGGCGCCGCGGTGCCCTGGTGAGCGCCGGCCCGGTGGAGCGATTCGGACGGGAGGCCGATGACCCCGCGCGTCGGTTGCGGCACCGAGCGGCTGCTCACCGTCGCCCGCCCGAAACATGCTTGACTGTCAACTTACTTGACATTTTGGAAGAGTCGGGGCACTATCAGAGGATGACCGGCGATGCAGTCGAGGACGTTCCGATCCCGGCGCTCCTGCGGGCCTCGCGGGGTGCGTACGGGCACGTGATCCGACAGCGTCTCGCGACCGCCGGGTTCGACGATCTTCCCCGCAACGGCCCTTATGTGCTGGGCGGGATGGCAAACGGCGGCGTCTCGGCCGGGCAGCTCGTACGCGAGCTCGGCATCAGCAAGCAGGCAACCGGCCAGCTGCTCGACACGCTCGTCGCGCGCGGCTACCTCGACCGACGGACAGATCCCGGCGACCGTCGGCGACTGATGATCGACCTGACCGATCGCGGCCGCGCCGCGGCAGTCGAGGTGCGGGCGGCGGTCGAGCTGGTCGACGCCGAGCTCGCCGGCAGGATCTCGCGAGCCGACCTCAGAGGTCTTCGGGCGGGGCTTGTCGCCCTCACCGAGATCCGCGAGCGGCTGGAAGCGGAGTCGTGAGCGTGAACGCTCGCGACGACGGTGGGCCCTGGGCGCGCGCGGCCCTCGTCGGCATCGTCGCGTACGTGGCGATCGACGTGGCGCTCGTGTTCCTGCGACCGCACTTCAGCGTCCTCCACAACGCCGAGAGCGACTACGGAAGCAACGGCCGCTACGCGTGGCTGATGGATCTGAACTTCGTCCTGCGCTGCCTGCTCAGTCTCGCCGTCGTCCGTGCGCTCGCGGTCACCGTCCGGCAGCCGCGCTTGCGCGCTGCGCTCGGGCTGCTCGCCGTCTGGGCGATCTGCTCCGGTCTGCTGGCCTTCTTCCCCGACGATCCCGTCGGAACACGGACGCACGGGCTCGCCGAGGTGCACCTGGCGCTGGCCGGCATCGCGTTCGTCTGCGTCCTCCTGGGCACCCGGCTCGCCACCCGCGCTCTCCGCCGCGAGCAACACTGGCGCCCCGTCATCGTCCCGCTCACGGTGCTCTCCTGGGGCGCACTCGTCCCCGTTCTCCTGCTTGGTCATGCGCACCTCCGCCCACACACCCTCGGCGGCCTCTACGAGAAGCTGTTCCTCGCCGTCGAGCTCGCATGGCTGCTCGTCGCCGCCGCCTGGATCACCGCCTCCCACGGCGCGGAAGCAGCCGCCGAATCGACGCACGGGCGGCCGGCGGGCAACGTGCTCCCACGGTCATCCTGATCCCGCCTCGACCGTCGGGGTCGGCGAGATCCGCCTTCCTCTGATCCAGCGACCGACACGAGGAAGCGCCCTGTCCCCTGATCGGGGGAGGGCCAGGGATCCGAGGGGTGCCGATGGTCTTCGCGAAGTGGCTGCTCGAGCGGAGAAGAGCCGGAGCCTGCCGGTGGGGGTGTCGTTGCGCCGAAAACCGACGCTGCGGCTCCGGAGTTGGCCTCTGGTCGCGCTGGCGACGGCCGTCGTGCTGTTTCTGCTGGTCGCCGTGCAGCTGGAGACGGGATTCGGCGGCAGCCGGGTGAACAGCCTGTTCACGAACTGGCTGTATGACGGGGTCGGGGAGGTTGCCGCCGTCACGTGCATGATCCGCGGGCTTCGTCATTCCGAAGATCGAGCGGCCTGGGTTCTGATCGGCGCGGCCGTCGCGTCCTGGACCGCGGGCGACGTCTACTACACCTTCGCGCTCCAGAACGATGTGCATCAGCCGTTCCCGTCGCTGGCGGATGCCGGTTACCTGGGCTTCTATCTGCCCGCTTTCGTCGGGCTCGGCCGGCTCGTGCGATCGCGGGTCGTTCATTTCGCAGGGAGCGTGTGGCTGGATGGTCTGATTGCCGGCCTCTCCGTGTGCGCGGTCGCCGGCGAGGTCGTGCTCGATCAGGTTTGGCGAACCTCGACCGGCGGATTGGCCGCGGTGGCGACGAACCTCGCGTATCCCGCGGGGGACATGCTCCTGCTCGCGGTGGTGTTGGCAGCGTTCGCGTTCTCTGGCTGGTCGCTCGACCGGACCTGGCTTCTCGTCGGTGGCGCGCTCGGGTTCTTCGCAATCGCCGACAGCGTCTACCTGGTACAGATCGCCGACGGCTCCTACCACTACGGCAGCCTGCTCGACCTCGGCTGGCCGGCGGCGTTCGTGCTGATCGCGGCCGCCTCGTGTGCTCCCCGCGGTCGCGCCCGCACCGCCCGGCTGGAGGGCTGGGTGCTGCTGGCCGTTCCGGTGCTGATGTCGGTGATCTGCCTCACGATCGTGGTCTGGGATCACTTCCAGCGCGTGAACGCGATCGCTCTGGTCGCCGCGGTTCTGGGGCTGGCAGCGGTGATTGCACGGCTCGCGCTCACCTTCGGCGAGCACCTGCGGCTGCTGGAGACCACGCGGGCGGAGTCGCTCACCGATGCCCTCACGGGGCTGAGCAACCGGCGCGCCCTGCTGCGTCGCCTCGACGAGCTGTCCTCACAGCCGGCCGTTCCGCACCTGCTCCTGCTCTTCGACCTCGACGGCTTCAAGGCCTACAACGACAGCTTCGGTCATAGCGTCGGCGACGCACTGCTCCGTCGGCTCGGCCAGCGACTCCGGCAATCGGTCGGCGGACGGGGCAGCGCGTACCGGCTCGGGGGCGACGAGTTCTGCATCCTCGTGGCGGGAGACTCCGTCGATCTCGAGTGGGTGCGCGCAGCGGCGACGGCGAGCCTGCGCGAGTCCGGAGAGGGCTTCACGATCACCTGCTCGAGCGGGCATGCGCTGATCCCGCTCGAGACCGAGAGCGCCAACCAGGCTCTGCAGCTCGCCGACAGGCGCATGTACGCCGAGAAGGCCAACGTGTCGGGTCGCCAAAACAGCCGTCACGTCCTCCTGCAGGCGCTCGCCGAACGAGACGGCAACCTCGGCCACCACACCAGCGCAGTCGCCGACTACGCATCGATGCTCGCGCTCGAGGCCGGCCTCGACGGTGCGGAGGCGAAGCTCGTACGCGCCGCCGCCGAGCTCCACGACGTCGGGAAGCTGGCTCTCCCCGAGACGCTGCTCTCCAAGCCCGAGCCGCTCGACGAGACCGAATGGAAGCTCGTTCGCAAGCACACCATGATCGGCGAGCGAATCATCGCAGCCGGGGAAGGCCTTGCAGAGGTCGCGAAGATCGTCCGCTCCACCCACGAGCGCTGGGACGGCACCGGCTATCCGGACGGCCTCGTCGGGGAGCAGATTCCCCTCGAGGCGCGCCTGATCGCGATCTGCGACGCCTACGACGCGATGACGGCCAACCGGCCGTACCAGCAATCGAGGACCCCCGAGGACGCCTGCGGCGAGCTTTACCGCTCAGCCGGCAGCCAGTTCGACCCGGATCTCGCCCGCCTGTTCATCGACCGCGTCCTGCCGGCACTCGCCGCGCGCCTGCCCAGGTCGGCGTAGCCGACCCGAGCGCGCTCGAGACCAGCGGCCGACTCATGTAGATCGGCGTGGCGCGCGGGCGGCCTCGGGCGCGATTGGCGGCACGAGAGCCGACGCCGCCGCCCGGCTCCGCGTTCAAGCACCGGCGCGATCGTGTCGATACGTCGTCGGTCGATGGTCGATTTGCTGCGCTGGTCGAGGTCACGCCGGTTGTGGGCGTTGTTGCTGCTCGCGGCAGTGGGTACGGCATCGTCGGCCGGCATCGGCCACTTCAGGACGAGCACCGACCGCGCACGGCGCGCCGAGTACGTCCTGCTGACCGTGCGCGGCGAGCTGTTTGCCGCAGAGGCGGACGCGAACCGGGAGTCGCCTGACCGGACGCCGCCGCGTCCGCGCCCGTTCGTTTCCGAGCTCGCGGCCGCCGGCTCCGACCTTCGCCTCCTCGAAAGAACCGACCCGCCCACGGCGGCGGCTGCGCGCGCCCTCGCCTCGGAGATCGCTGTGTACCGGCGGGTGGCACTCCGCCGCTTGACCGCGCTCCGGCACGGCCAGCCGCAACTCGCGGCGACGATCGACGAGCGCGACATCGCCCCGGCGCTGGCCGCCCTCGGGCGCCTGTCGGACCGCGCCGTCCGGGCGAGCGACAAGCGAAGGGCGGCATCCGAAGCCCGCGCAGTGCTCGGGATACGACTGATCGTCTTCAGCGTCGCCGTCGTCATGTTGCTCGCGCTGAGCCTCTGGGGTCGCGCGCGCCGCCTGGCGGAGCGTTCCGAGCTGGAGCAGGAGATCCTGAAAGAACAGGTTGCCGAACGCCAGCACGAAGCGCAGCACGACGACCTGACGGGCCTCCTGAATCGGCGGGGCTTCTTCGCCGCGCTGCATCGCGCGCTCGAAGCCGGCGACGCTCGGGAGGTGGCAGTGCTGCTGCTCGATCTCGACGGCTTCAAGGAGATCAACGACACGCTCGGCCACGACGCCGGCGACGCCCTGCTGGTCGAGATCGGCGCCAGACTGCGCACCGTCGTGCGCCAGGGCGACTCGCTCGCCCGGCTCGGCGGCGACGAGTTCGCGATCATCGCGAGGGGCGCTCGAGCAGTGGAACGCGCTCCGGAGATCGGCCGGCGCATTCGCGCGGCTCTCCAGGTGCCGTTCGAGGTCGCCGGACTCGCGTTGCAAGTTCGTGCGAGCGTCGGGATCTCCGACCGCCGCGAGCAGTCCGTCTCCGCGGAGGAGCTCGTGCGCCGCGCCGACGTCGCCATGTACCAGGCGAAAGCGAACCGCGACAACGTCGCCGAATACGCGACCGCCGGCGACCCGCGCACCAGCGGCAGCCTTCGCCTCGTCAACGACCTCGAGCGCGCGCTGAAGAACGACGAGCTCGTCGTCCACTACCAGCCGAAGGCCCGACTGGACGACGGCAGCATCAGCGGCGTCGAAGCACTCGTCCGCTGGCAGCACCCGCAGCGCGGCCTGCTCCTACCCGACACGTTCATACCGACCGCGGAGCGCACCGGACTCATCCGACAACTCGCACTCGACGTCATCCGCCGCGCCCTCCTGCAGCAAGCCGCCTGGCGCACCCAGGGGCTCGACCTGCCGGTAGCGATCAACCTCTCGATCGCGAACCTCCTCGACAACGAGCTGCCCGCCGAGATCGACCGTCTCCTCGAAGCATCCGGAAGCCGACCCGAACAACTACGACTGGAGATCACGGAGAGCTACCTCATCACCGATCCCAGCCTGATCCACGGCAACCTGACCAAGCTGTGCCGTCAAGGCATGCGCCTTGCACTCGGCGACTTCCGCACCGGCTACTCGTCGTTCACCCATCTGCGCCACCTCCCGATCGACGAGCTCAAGATCGATCGCTCCTTCATCGGCAACCTGGGGCACGACGACCACGACGTGGCAATCGTGCGCGCGACGATCGACCTCGCCCACAGCCTCGAGCTCACCGTCGTCGCCGAAGGCGTCGAAACCGAGCGCGTCTGGAACCAGCTCCGCGATCTCGGCTGCGACCAGGCCCAGGGCTACCACCTCACACCGCCCCTCGCCGCCTCCGACCTCACCGACTGGCTCCTCGACGGCGCCCGCACGCTCGAATACGCGATCCCGGCAACCTGACCCCCCTCCCGGCGACGCAGTCCACGATCGGCGACCGGCCGCCCGCTTCCTCACCGGCTGTCGTCACCGGTCGACGGCGCCGCGTCGACCTCGAATGTGCGCGAAGGGAGCTTCCGCGGCTTTCAGGATCTCCTCCGGAGCGTTCTGCCAGCGAATCCTCCCGACCGGCGCACCGTGGACGACGACGCGCCGCCGCTCGCCGTCGATCTCCACGATCTGCTCGACCGACAAACGCACCCTGTGACGTCGGAGAAGACCGCGTCGGACGACGAGGTAATCCGGACGATCCTCGCGCGCGCCATATTCGAGCTCCTCGACGACGCCGATGCGGCCGCCCGGGTCGAAGGCGGCGAACCCGAGGCAATGCGAAAGGCGGTAGTTGCGATCTTCGATCATTCGATTCGTCCGTTGGAGCGCCACGCAGGGCTGCGCGTATATTCAGCCGCGGTCGTACGGTCGCCCGCGCCGAGTCGAGCGCACGGGAACGGGCTGAGGGGCGGGCACCCCCAGCATGCATCGGGCGAAGTCGCCCACCGCGATCTGCAAGCCGTTCGAACGCCGGCGAAACCCCGCTCGTAGTGTCTCGATCGTCCTCATGTGGTTGTAACGGCCTTCGATGGGGCCGCGATACGTCCGCGGGCGGCCGCGCGTCAGCGAGCCTCCTGCGCCGCCGTCCGCTCATCCACCATCGACCGCTCCCCCCTGTCCGGCGTTCGGAGAAATTCCGGCGTAGCTGTGCGACGTCGAGTGCAAGAGACGTCGAGTGCAAGCGAACCAGGTGTCAGACGCCTCCGGCGTCAGAGACTGCGGAACCCCGCTTCCGGCGCGCCGGACGCGTAGGCGGCTCGACCGCGGCCATCCCGAGCCACGCGGCGAGATCGTCCAACTCGGCGTCCACGGCCGTGCTGATGGCGCGAGTGAACCTCACATCCTCGTGGATCGCGTGCACCCGCAGTACCGACGCCTTGCGGTCGGCGGCGGCGTCGACCTTCCCGACCAGCCGGTCGCCGTGGAGGATCGGCAGGGCGTAGTAGCCCCAGCGGCGGGCAGCCGGAGGCTTGTACATCTCGAGGGTGTACTCGAAGTCGAACAGCTCGAGCGCGCGGACACGATCGTAGACGAGCCGGTCGAACGGCGACAGCAGGGCAGTACGGCCCTCGAAGCCCTCGCCGAGCGCGGCAGGGTCGACCCGCCATTCGCCGGTCGTACCCTCGACCACCGCCGGCTCGCCGGCGTCGCCGACGTCGACCGGCTCGAGCGGCATCGTGGTGCTCTTGCGACGAGCGATGCCGAGGGAGGCGAGCCGCCGCTCGTTCTTCGTCCGCTCGGCGTCCTCGACCGAAGGGACGGCGACGTCTGCCGGATAGACACGCTCGGCGAGGTCCCACAGACGTTCCCGCCCGATCCGCGCCGCGACGGCGACCTCACCGTGCATCATCAGGAACTCCAGCATCTGGGAGACGTTGCGCTTGTTCGTCCAGCCGGTCGAGGCCCACGGCACCACGCACGTGTCCGGGATGTCGCGCGAGCTCAGCGGGCCGGAGCGCCGGAGCAGGTTCAGGATGTCGCGCCGGAAGCGTTCGTTGTCGCGGATCCAGGCACGCGTGCCCTCGTGACTGCGCGCCGTCCGCGCACTGGCGAGATGGAGTCCGAGATCGTCGATCGGACGCACGAGGGCGTTGTGCTCGAACAGCGTGCGGTCCCGCTCCAGAGCATCCCTCAGCCGGCCGGGTCGATACGACGAACCGAGGCGACTCCACGCGACGAGATCGGCGCTGGGCGCGATCGCAGCGGTGGGATCGATCTGCAGCAGGGTCAGCCGCCGCACGACCGCGAGCAAGTCGCTCGGCCGCGGTGCGTCGAGCAGTTGCGCGCGCACCGCGACGCGCCGGGCCTGAGCTTTCGTCAGCCGATGCACACGTCAGAGATGGCTTCGCTCCTGCGACCGCCCGCTCTCGTACTCCGCCCGAGCCGCGCGCACCGGCTCCAGACCCGAGACCTCGGCGACCGGCACGTCCCACCAGCTCTCGTACCCCGGCACGCCCTCGTAGCGATCGACCTCGACCGCGATCACGACCGGCCCCGCCTCCTCCTTCGCCGCCTCGAGCGCACCGCGCAGATCCTCGATCGTCGCGGCGCTGAGCACCGTCGCGCCGAGCGAGGCGGCGTTCGCCCCCAGGTCGACGGGCAGGTAGTCGGTCGACGCGGTGGTGTCGTTCGCGACCGGGGCGTCGCCGACCCGCGACCGGTACAGCGTGCCGAAGCCGTCGAGCCCGAGCGAGCGCGAGAGGCTGCCGATCGAGTTGTAGCCGCGGTTGTCGACGAGCACGATCGTGAGCTTCACGCCCTGCTCGACCGCCGTGACGAGCTCGCTCGAGAGCATCAGGTACGACCCGTCGCCGACGAGCACGTAGACGTCGCGATCCGGCGCCGCGAGCTTGACCCCGAGGCCGCCCGCGATCTCGTACCCCATGCACGAGTAGCCGTACTCGACGTGGTAGCCCTTCGGGTCGCGCGTCCGCCAGAGCTTGTGCAGATCGCCCGGCATCGAGCCGGCCGCGCACACGACGACGTCCTCGGGCCGAGACGCGTCGTTGACCGCGCCGATCACCTCGCTCTGCGCCGGCAGCGGCTCGTGCCCGAGGGTGTAGAGGCGCGCGACCTCGGCATCCCACTCGCCGCCGAGCCGGCGCATCTCGTCACGGTACGCGTCGTCGACCCGCCAGCCTTCGAGCAGCTCGCCGAGCCGCTCGAGTGTCACGCGTGCGTCGCCAATGAGCGCGAGACCGGCGTGCTTGACGGCGTCGAAGTCAGCGACGTTCACGTTCACGAAGCGAACGCCCGGACCTGCGAACGCGGTCTTCGAGGCCGTCGTGAAGTCGGACCAGCGCGTCCCGACGCCGATCACGACGTCGGCCCGGGCAGCCGCGCGGTTCGCGGCGAAGGTCCCCGTCACCCCGATCGCGCCCAGCGCCGAGGGATGGTCGTAGCGAAGCGAGCCCTTGCCGGCCTGCGTCTCTCCGACCGGAACCCCCGTCTGCTCGCAAAACGCCCGCAGCGCCCCGGTCGCCTCGGCGTAGACGACTCCGCCGCCGGCGACGATCAGCGGCCGCCGCGCCGAGCGGATCAGCGCGACCGCCTCGGCGAGCGACGCGGCGTCCGGCAGCGGCCGCGGGACGTGCCAGACGCGTCTGCGCAGGAATGACTCCGGCACGTCGAACGCCTCCGCCTGCACGTCCTGCGGGAAGGCGAGCGTCACAGCCCCCGTCTCCGCCTGGTTCACGAGCACGCGCATCGCCGCCAGCGCCGCCGGCATCACCTGCTCCGGCCGCCAGATCCGGTCGAAGTACCGCGACACCGGACGAAGCGCCTCGTTCACCGACAGGTCGCCGGCCCACGGCACCTCGAGCTGCTGCAGTACCGGGTCGGGACGGCGCGAGGCGAAGACGTCACCGGGCACGAGCAGCACCGGGAGCCGGTTGATCGTCGCGAGTGCCGCGCCCGTAACGAGGTTCGTCGCGCCCGGGCCGATCGACGTCGTGCAGACGAGCGCGCCCAACCGGTTGCGCATGCGCGCGTAGCCGCAGGCGATGTGCACCATCCCCTGCTCGCTGCGCGCCTGGTGGTAGGGGAGGAGCTCGGGGTACTCGTAGAGCGCCTCGCCGACGCCGGCGACGTTGCCGTGCCCGAAGATCCCGAAGCAGCCGCCGAAGTAGGGCTGTTCCACACCGTCGCGCTCGACGTGCTGCGCGGCGAGGAACCGGACGAGCGCCTGCGCCGCCGTCAGCCTCGTCGTGGCCGTCACCCGGCGACCTCCGCCCTGATCAGCTGCAGCTCGTGCTCCAGCTCCGCCAGCTCCCGGCCCCCGGCCATCAGCCGCACGAGCTCCTGCTGGTCGATCTCCTGCTTGCCGTACGTCCCCACCATCCGGCCGCGGTTGAGGATGGCGAAGCGGTCGCCGACCGGGTAGGCGTGGTGCGGGTTGTGCGTGATGAAGATCACGGCGACCCCGCGCTCGCGCGCCTGCAGCACGTACTTGAGCACGACGCCCGCCTGCTTCACGCCGAGCGCGGAGGTCGGCTCGTCGAGGATCAGCACCCGCGCTCCGAAGTAGACGGCGCGCGCGATCGCCACCGACTGGCGCTCGCCGCCGGAGAGCGTGCCGACCGGCTGGCCCGGGTCGCGCACGTCGATGCCCATCTCGCTCATGTGCTTGCGCACGGCGTCCTTCGCCAGCTCGACGTCGAAGCGCCGCAGCGGCCCGAAGCCCTTGGTCGGCTCGGCGCCGAGGAAGAAGTTCCGCCAGATCGACATCAGCGACACCATCGCGAGGTCCTGGTAGACGGTCGCGATCCCGTAGCCGCGGGCGTCGCGCGGCGAGTGGAACTGCACCTCCTTGCCCTCGACGAGCAGCCGCCCGCCGTCCGGCCGGTGCGCACCCGACAGGATCTTGATCAGGCTCGACTTGCCGGCGCCGTTGTCGCCGAGGACGCACAGGACCTCGCCGCCGTCCACCCACGCGGAGATGTCGCTGAGCGCGAGCACGTTGCCGTACGCCTTTGCGATCCGCTCCACCTCGAGCAGGTGCGGCGTGCTCATCGCGACCTCGACCTCGTCGCGCGAGACCGGAGCGCGGCGTTCATCAGGACGGCGAGCACCAGGATCGAGCCGAGGAACGCGTAGGTCCAGTTCGAGTCCCAGCCGGCGAGGATGATGCCGATGCTCGCCATGCCGAGGATCGCGGCGCCGAAGCTCGTGCCGACGACCGACCCGTAGCCGCCGGTCAGCAGGCAGCCGCCGACGACGGCGGCGATGATGAAGATGAACTCCCGCCCGACGCCCTCGTTCGCCTGCGTCGAGCGGAGCTCGAGCGCCTCGATCACGCCGAGCAGGGCCGCGGTCATCGACGTGATCACGAACAGCGCGATCTTCGTGCGCGCGACCGGCACGCCGACGTTGCGCGCGGCCACCGGGTCGCCGCCGACGCTGTAGATCCAGTTGCCGAACCGGGTGCGCGCGAGCACCCAGGCGCCGAGGGCGGTGATCCCGATCCACCAGATCACCTTCACCTTGAAGTCGTACGGCGACCAGATCGTCGACGAGAACCAGCGGTACGCGGAGTTGAAACCGGGCGTCGAGTCGATGTTCTCGATCGAGACGGTGCCCGTGATCTTGAGCGTGCCCGCGGCGTTGACGCCCTGCAGGATGAAGAACGTCCCGAGGGTGACGATGAAGCTCGGCAGTTTCGTCTTGACCACCGTGACGCCGTTGATCAGGCCCACCGCCGCACCGAACAGGAGCACCAGCAGGATCGACGGCCAGATCTCGATGTGCGCCCGGGTGCCGAGCAGCCCGAGCAGGAGCCCCGAGCTGCCGACCATGACCCCGGCGGAGAGGTCGAACTCACCGCCGATCATGAGCAGCGCGACCGGCACGGCGACGATTCCGTACTGCGCCGACTGGTCTGTCCACTGCGCCGCGTCGCTCCAGCCGACCCAGCCGGCCTGGTGGGCGAAGATCGCGAAGAGGCCGAAGACCGCGAGCGCTCCGAGGAACGAGCCGATGTCCGGACGCGCGACGAGGCGCGTCGCGAAGTGGACCCGGACGAGCCGTTCGTCGGCGGTCGTTGATGCTCTCGTCGCGGTCATCGCGCGCGGACGGCCGGGCGGGTCGAGACCCGCCCGGCCCTCGAGCTTCCCCCTACCGCGTGCCCTTCTTGGCGAGCGCCGCCACCTTCGCGGCGTTGCCGCGGTTGACGATCCCCGGGCCGGTCAGGATCGGCTTGCCGCCGCCGACCGTGTTCAGGTTGTTGACGAACAGCACGGCGAAGACGACCGGCAGGTACCCCTGCAGGTACTGCTGCTGGTCGATCGCGAACAGCATCTTCCCCGACTCGAGGTTCTTGATCACGTCGCCGTTCAGGTCGAACGTGCCGATCTTCGCGCCCTTCGGGGCCGCCGAGATGCACGGCACCGTCACGTCCGGGTCGAGCCCGAGCAGCGCGTCGGTCCCCTTGTGTGCGGAGAAGTACGCCTTCACCTTCGCCACCGTTCCGGGGATGTCCGACTTCGCGTTCGGGATCAGCAGCGTGCTCGTCTTGCCCTTGAACGTCTTCTTGACGCCCGCTGCGCGCTCCGTGAGGCCCGAGTTGCTGGCCTCGTGGATGACGACCACCACCGACTTCGCGCCGGCGGCGTTGAACTGCTTCCCCGCCCCCTCGCCCGCGACCTCCTCGTCCTGGCCGACGTGGGCCATGTACGTCTTCTGGATCGCGGGGACGTTGTCGAAAGCGTCCTCGCCCGAGTTGACCGTGATGATCTCGATGCCGTTCTTCGCGGCCTGGCTGAGAGAGCCCTTGAGGGCGCTCGCGTCGGGCACCGAGGTCGCGATCACGTTCACCTTGGCCGCGATCGCGGCGTTGATCCCGGCCACCTGCTTGGCGACGTCGTTATTCGCGTAGACCTGGGTCACCTTGACGCCGCGCCCCTTCATGTCCTTCGCCGCCTGGTCGACGCCGGCCTTGAACACCGACCAGAACGATCCCGTGTCGCCGTGGGTCACGACGGCGATCTTCGTCGTCTTGCCCGCCATCGCCGACGCACCGGCCGCGAACGCCGCGGCGGGCGAGCCGAGCATGGTCACGCCGGCGGCTGCCAGACCGCCCTTCAGCAGAAGGCCGCGGCGATCGACCGCCAGAACCTGCGGCGCCTCGACTCCGTCCTCGTATTCCGTTTCCATCTGCAATCTCCCTCCGACTCGGTCCCGGACACGTGCTGTTCTACCGTCAATCGCAGCAGCAGTTCAAGCAATCTGGGTCAGCGTCACCTCCTCGATCCGCACGGGCCGCCGCTCCCGCCGCGACCGGTCGGCCGCGAGCCCGACGTGCAGCGCGGCCCGCGCGTCGGCCAGCGAGCAGGTGCTCGGGCCGCCCGAGCGAACCGCGGCCACGAAGGCCTCGAGATCCGCCCGGTACGCCGGCGCGAACCGGTCCATGAAGGTGGCGTAGCCGGGGCCGGGCGCCGGCGCGCCGGGCTCGACGGAGCGGTACGGGCTGCGAGCGTCGACCCCCACCACGATGCTGTCGCCGGTGCCGAAGAGCTCGAGCCGCACGTCGTACCCGCGCGGATCGTGGCGCGTCCCCGAGACGATCGCGAGCGCGCCGTCGGCGAGCCTCAGCACCGCCGCCGCCGCGTCGACGTCGTCGTGGCGCCCGAACCAGTCGCTCGCCCGCACGGCGCCGTCGGCGTAGACGTCGACGATCTCGCGACCGGTGACGAACCGGATCGCGTCGAAGTCGTGGATGTGCAGGTCACGGAAGATGCCGCCCGAGGTGGCGATGTACGCCTCGGGCGGCGGCGCCGGATCGTGGGTCGCGGCGCGAACGATCAGCAGCGTTCCGACGACTCCCGACGCGACCGCCTCGCG